>NZ_JBFODS010000020.1:0-43830 GCF_040908445.1 Aeromonas sp. R10-2
GGTTCATCGCGGCTTTCCGGGGAAGGCCGCCTTGATTTTCAGAAAAAAGTATTCTGAGTCCCTAAATCCATATGCCATGCGCTTTATCACTTTGATCTTGTTGTTCACCCCTTCCAGCACACTCGTGTGCATCGGGTAGTTTGCACTCGCCAGGATCCCCCGCATATATTTCGATAAATTTCGACCAAATCGTTGCAGCGGCGCTAGCCCGCTTTCCTTCACCTGCCGCATCCAGCTCCGCCATCGTCGCCATCCTTCCCACACGCTCGGCGCATACCAGATGCCCTTCAACCCCTCTTTCAGCACGTACACCATCGCCAGCGGTTGATTCGCCGCCAACAGCTCCTGCAACTTCACATCCTGTTTTTCACTCAACTTCGCCCGATTACGTAGCAGCAACCAACGCGCACTTTTGACCACTTTTCGCGCCGGTTTATCGCTTTTCAGTGCATTCGCCTGCTCCACTCGCACCCGGTCCACCACCTCTCGGCCATAGCGAGCCACCACGTGGAACAGGTCGTAGACCACCTCCGCCTGCGGGCAGTGTTGCTTCACCTCCAGGTCGAACGCCGTGTTCATGTCCATCGCCACCGCTTCAATCTGCTGGCATCGCTCGCCGAGCTGCTCGAAGAAGGGACGGATAGCGGCCCGGCTGTTGCCGTGCCCCACCCACAGGACGCGGATTCGCTCGGCATCCATGATCACGGTGGCATAGCGGTGTCCCTTGTGCAGGGCAAACTCATCCATCACCAGCCGCCGCACCTCCCCAAGTTCGATGGTGCCCACACTGGTCTGCAAACGGCGCTTGTCGATCTCCTTGATGGTGTGCCAACCGACCCCGGTGAGCTGGCTGACATGGCGGATGGGGAGGTACTGAACGAGCGCTTCAATCCAGCACTGCATGCGCCGGGTGAGGCGGGAGCCAGAGGGGAGCCAGTCGATATGTTCACTGACGCGACCACAGCGCAGACAGTCGACGCGGCGAACAGGCAGTTGTAACCAGACTTGTCGGTCAAATAGGTCTCGCTCACGCACCCGGCGGATACGTTGGTCGTGGATCAATGGCGTGGGTTGCAGGCATCGGCGACAACGGGGCAACAGGTCGGCGCGAGGCTCAAGGGTAAACAGGGTGTGATGGTTGGCAGAAAGCGCTTGGGCGATGACGGTATAACCTGGCCAGAAGGAGGCAATATCAATATGATGCACGGCGACAGCAGGGTGATGGTGGTGGTGTGTTTGGAGACAGCCAGTTTACCAGCACCCTGTCTGTCAACTTCCACTTCCCCAAGATCCCGCGAAGAACCAAAAAACTGCTGCCCCATATTCCGGCCGAGCAGTTCCCTGCCCATGCGCTCGCCTGCGAGCTCTATCTGGAAGGGGGCGTGCGCGGGGTGGAGATTGGCTCCCTGCTGCTCGGGCGCGATCCCACCACCGGCAAGCAGGAGGCGGCGGACTTCGAGCTGTTGCGCCTCACCATTCCACGCCGGGTCTACACCCGGGATCACATGGACTATGTGGCCGACTGCCTGATCGCGGTGAAAGCGCGGTCCAGCGACATTCGCGGACTCACCTTTGACTACGAACCGCCGCTGCTGCGCCATTTCACGGCGCGGCTGAAACCTGTCTGATCAGCAACCGGTCAGACGGGGTGATCAACCCAGCCAAGCCGTGAGGGTCACCGGCTGTTCCCGGTTAAACAGCCAAGTAAAAAAGCCCCCGCACCAAGGTGCGGGGGCTTTCGATTATCGACGCAAGCTGGGTCAGACCGCTTGATACTCCAGCTCGACCGAGCCCAGTGCCTTGAGGGTGGACTGGGCGGAGTCACGTTGGCTGATCTGGCCGTTTTTGTTCTCCAGCAGTACGGCGCGGCGGATGGTGGCGAGATCTTCGCCATTAAGCACTGCATGGGCGCAGGCCATCTGCATCGGTGGCAGGCTGGGGTTGAAGGCGGCGTTCTCGGCGTAGCGGCCAGAGAAGATGCGGCCATCGGCAAACTGCAGCGCCACCGCGGCATAGCCCTGACTGTAGGGGGCGTAGCTTTGACGGGCGGCGGCCAGCGCGGCCTGCCACAGCGGGTCTTCGCTTTGAAGCTCAAGCTCTGCGTGATCCTGCGGGCTCATCAGCGCATCTGTGATGTCGAGATCCGCCGGGCCAAACGAGTGGGGCAGGAAGGATTGCAGGGCGCTCAGGTCATCGGGCAGAGAGACTTTCAGGATCTTGGCGGTGCTCAGCTCGTTCATAAACTGACGGCAGTGGCCGCAAGGTGTGTAGTTGACGGTGATTTCAGATATCCCGGTCTCGCCACCCAGCCAGGCGTTGGAGATGGCGGACTGCTCGGCGTGGACCGAGTGGAACAGACCTTGTCCCGCAAACTCCATGTTGGCACCGAAGTACCAGGTGCCGCTCAGGCCGCAGGCGATGGCACCGACATAAAACTTGGAGATGGGCGCCACCGAGCAGGCGGCGGCCAGCGGCAACAGGGCGAGGCGCAGGGCGCGATCATCGAGACCTGTGGCGGCTTTCAGGGTGGCGACTTGCTCCGGCGTGAAGCGGGCGTTGAAGTCGGCACTATCCAGCATGGGCTGCACGGCTGCTTTGAGCGGGGCAGAGAGGGTATCGAATGGCTTGGCAAAACGGGGATGCATAGTGTGTCCTCAAAGGCCAATTGGGCGGCCATTGTAGGGAGCAAGCTCGGGTAAATGTGTGAGCAGGCTCACGCCCTGACGGGCAAACGGAGGGGGATGGTAATGGAAACGTTTGTCTTGTGCAAATTGTGCGGCAGGTCGCACCCCGAGAGGCCAGCAGGCCCCCCGGAATGGTCAACAGGTGGTCAATGGGGTGATCAGATCAGCCAGTGATAGATGGCAAACAGCAGCGGCGCGACGGCTGCGGTGAGGATACCGCACACCACCATGGCCAGCGATGCAAAGGCGCCCTGGGTGATCCCCTTCTCGGCGGAGGTGGCGGTGCCGATGGCGTGGGCACAGGCCCCCATGGCGAGCCCTTGCGCTTCCGGATCAGTCACTTTCAGCAGTTTGAGCAGTGGATAACCGATCAGGGCGCCGACAATTCCCACCACCACCACCACGGCGGCCGCGATGGCGGGAATGCCGCCGATGGACTGGCTGACGCTCATGGCGAGCGGGGTGGTGATGGATTTGGTTGCCAATGAGGCGAGCAGCGCCGGATCTGTGCCCATAAAATGACCGATCAGCAAGGTTGTGCACACCGAGATCAAGACGGAGGCGAGGGTACAGATTAGGATGGGCTTGAGCTTGGCCTGAATTTGGCGTGCCTGCTGATAGAGCGGCAGCGCCAGCGCAACTACTGCGGGCTCCAGCAGCATGGTAATGGGGCTGCTGCCGCGCTCGTACTGCTCAAGGGGCAGGTCGAGCCAGAGGAGCAGGCCGATGATCACCGCGGTCGGCACCAGCACCGGGTTGATGATGGGCCAGGGCAGCCGGCGATAGAGGGCGCGGGTGGCGAAATAGAGCGCCAGGGTCAGAGGGATCGCTAGCCAGAAGATCATTTGTTCATCCTCTGGTAGAGCCGACCGACGGTGGCGAGGATCAGCACGATCCCGAGCACGCTGCAGAGCATGATGACGCCGAAGGATTGGCGCAGGGGCTCAAGCCAGGCCACCAGTCCGACTGCAACCGGCACGAACAGCACGCCCATGTGGCGCAGCAGCAGGCCTGCCCCCAGCTCGACCCAATGCAGCTTGATCAGTTGCAGGGAGAGCAGCACGAACAGCAGCAGCATACCGATGATGCTGCCGGGAAAGGCGAAAGGCAGGATGGCTGCCACGGATTTGCCTGCCAGCAGGCAGGCGACGATGACCATAAAGTCACGAAAGTACAGCAAGGCGCGTTGCGCGATCACGTGAACCTCATCGACTGGGAAGAAAAATCGCAGTTTACCAGAGAGGCCGGGTCGCGGCATTAAAACAATAACAACTGAAATCAGTTCGTTTGAAGCTGATTTGTATGCGGATTATCTATTGAACATCGTCTGATAGAACCCTTTTCGAACTACAAGGAGTAGTGATGACATCCCTCTTGTCCCGAGTTCGCCAGCTGGCGAACGATAATGCGTTGCCACCCCATCTGCTGCAAACCCGTCAGTGGGAAGGGCCCCTGTGTCGGGTGCGACTCGACAACACCGGTTCTGATGCCACTCCGGTTGAGCGCTGGGTGCTGTTTGACGGCAAGCTTGGCCTGCCGGTGGAGAGCGCCATCTATGGCGAAGGATTCCAGATGCTGGCCCAGACCATGGGTAGCTGGCAATCACCGCAACATGTCGGCCGTTGCCCCGATGCCAGCGTTTATCGCATCACTGATGACAATGGCTATCACACCATTCACAACCTGTTGCTGGTGGAGCATGGCAAGGGGTGGCTGCTGCTCGCCTTTGCCAGCTGCCACCGTTTTGGCGGGGAGTTTCGTCTCTATCCCGATGGCCGCTTGCAGATCCTGATGAACTGCGAAGGGCGAAAACTTGCAGCCGGTGAGCACTGGCAGAGCGAGGCGCTGATCTGCCTCGAAGGGGCTGAGCGCGAGGATCTGCTGGCCGAGTTGGCACGGCTGATCGAGGTCGAGCACGGCTCGCTGATCGGCAAGGTGAGTGAGCGCCCGAGCGGCTGGTGCTCCTGGTATCACTACTACGCCGAGGTGAGTGCTGCCGATATTCGCGAGAACCTGCAGGTGCGTGCCGAGCGCTTCCCGGCCCTGCGCTATGTGCAGATAGACGACGGCTATCAGGCCAAGATGGGCGACTGGCTCACTCCGTCGGCCAAGTTCGAGCAAGGTGTTGCTTCATTGGCTGCGGAGATCAAACAGGCTGGCTGCGAACCCGCCCTCTGGGTCGCTCCCTTTATTGCAGAGCCCGGTTCACAGGTGTTTCAGGATCACCCCGATTGGTTTGTGAAGGGGGATGACGGCCTACCGCTCCCTTCCGAACGGGTTACCTACGGAGGCTGGCGCTGCACTCCCTGGTATGTGCTGGACGGCACCCACCCCGAGGTGCAGGCGCACCTTGAGCAGGTGTTCCGCACCCTGCGCGAACAGTGGGGCATCCACTACTTCAAGCTCGATGCCAACTTCTGGGGCGCCATCCACAGTGGCCGTTTCCACGATCCGGCCGCCACCCGGGTTGAAGCCTACCGGCGCGGCATGGCGGCCATCCTGCGTGGTGCAGGTGAAGGTGCTTTCCTGCTCGGTTGCAATGCGCCCATCTGGCCAAGCCTTGGGCTGGTGCACGGCATGCGGGTGAGCGATGACGTGGAGCGCAACGGCCACCGCTATCGCCAGATCGCTCGCGAAGCCTTCTGCCGCGCCTGGCAAAATGACAAGCTCTGGGCCCTCGACCCCGACTGCATCTGTCTGCGTGATCTACCGAGCCAGCAGGCAAGCAAGGCGGATTACAGCTTCCATCTGGCAGCGCTGGTGGCGAGCGGCGGCATGATGCTGGCCGGTGATCGACTGCAAGATCTCGATGAGGAGCAGGCGGCGCAACTGTGCAAGTTGTTGACGCTCTGCGCGGCTCGGACACCTTCTGCCCGTTTCGAGTCGATGGACTTTGCCTGCGGCGAAGTAAGCCTGCCCGAGGGCGGTACTCTGCTCTGCCTGTTCAACTGGGAGGGGCAACCACAGGAGTTTCTGCTGCCGGAAGGGGGAACCGATTTTTGGCAGGGGCAGGCAGTCGGCACAACCGTGACCCTGCAAGGGGGCGAGGGGCGGGTGATCCACTACACCTGATCACAGTGTCACCATAAACAATTCAGGCTCCATCACGGAGCCTGAATTGTTTCAATCAGCGGTTATCAGTCACGTTTTTCAGTAACGCCACTCAAAACCGACGGCGTATTTGGCAGAGCCATAGCCCGGGATATCACTGCCGGAGGCGATCGCCTTGAGGGTTAGCAACGGGGTGATGGGCACCCCCAGACCAAAACCGATGGCCAGCTGATCATTGGGGTTCCCCATCAGATCGACCCGCATCACCCGATAGAGGGACATATCCTCGCTCAGGTGCATATAGGCTTGCGAAGCGCGGTTATAGACCTGACCAAACACCTCCAGCTGGAAACCTGACTGGGCGCTGATGGCCAGCGGTACCCCGACAAACTTGTAGAGATGGGAGCCATTGAAGTAGCTGTTGGTGATCAGGGGAGTGAAATCAGTCTGCTGATAAAGGGTATTGAAGTTCTGTTCTACGATGCGATAGGTCTGCTCGGGCAGGCGAGCAAGATAATCCGGCACATCGAACCGGTATGCGGCGTTGGCTGCCAGCGGCAGCAGGGCCAGTAATCCGAGCAGTGCGTGGTGACGAGGCATCAGCAAATGGCTTCCGTTCGGCCAAAGAGATCTCTTGCTTGGGAGACATCCGCTCAGGATGTTGCAAGATATTGGTTTTTGGGGAAATCCCCTTCGTCATTATGACCTGAAGAAGGGGATGGGCGGGAAGGATTTATTGTGAAACTACTCACAACTCATAAATCTTCCAGATAGTGGTAGAGACTCTTTAGAATCGCAAAGTTCCGTTCGTTACTCTGGTTCTGCTCTGCCAGCGCCTCGAGACGGGGCACATAGTCCGGCAGACGGCGGCTGAAGTAGTCGCTGCAGTGCAGGCGCCAGCGTTTCTGCTCTGCTTCGCTCAAGGTGTGTGGCCAGTTGCGGGCGCGGTAGCGGAACAGCATCTCCGGCAGCCGGGCGTCGGTAAAGGCGAACTCCCGTTCACCCAGCAGATCCGCGGGGGTGGCACGCACCAAATCCATGGTGGATTTGTCGCCATGGCCAAAGAATCCGGCGTAGAGCTGGGTATCGGGGTCGCTCTCATTGCTGCCGGCGAACTCCTGATTGAACACTTCCACCAGTTTTTCCCGCACCTCGGGATGGGCGCGCAGCAGATCCAGGCTCTTGCGGCACTGCTCCCGATCGATGCCGAGCTCGTCGGCGCGCTCCGCCGTCAGGGTGGCGGCCGGCGCCAGCACCGGGCACTTGTTGATGTGCACCAGTTTGACCGGAATGCCCGCCAGATCCCCCAGCTCCTCTTTCTTGGTGTAGAGGCGCTCGCGGATCTCCTCGCTGGAGAGTTCAATGAGCGGGGTGGGGTCGCGGGTCAGATCCACCATGATCACCGCGTTCTGGTTGTTGGGGTGCCAGGCGAGCGGCGAGACCCAGCTTGCACAACCCTGCCAGGGGGAGAACATGCCGGAGACATGCACCAGTGGCTTCATGGTCACCACGTCAATCAGCGCCTTCACCTTGTTTTTGTTACGCAGATCAAAGAGATAACCAAACAGCTTGGGTTGGGCTTTTTTCACCAGCTTGGCCATCTCGATGGTGGCCAGCACGTCCGAGAGTGCATCGTGGGCATTGGCGTGAGTAACGCCGTTGGCGACCGTCAGCTTTTCAAGTCTGAAACTCGGTTTTCCTTCATCGTCAAAGGCCCACTCGATCCCCTCCGGCCGCAGGGCATAGCAGGCCCGCAGCATGTCGAGAATATCCCATCGGGAGTTGCCGTTCTGCCAGCTGTAGGCATAGGGGTCATAGAAGTTGCGATAGAGGGTGTAGCGGGTCACTTCATCATCGAAGCGGATGCTGTTGTAGCCAAGCACACAGGTATTCGGCGTGGCGAATTGCTCGTGGATCTGGCGAATGAAATCCGCCTCGCACAGCCCATCCTTCATTGCCTTTTGTGGTGTGATACCGGTAATCAGGCACGCCTCCGGATCTGGCAGATAGTCCGCCGGCGGTTTGCAATAAATGACCAGCGGCTCGCCAATGAGGTTGAAATCTGCATCGGTGCGAATACCGGCAAACTGCGACGGCCTGTCCTTGGCGGGGCTGATGCCGAAAGTTTCGTAGTCGTGAAAGTAGAATGTTGGCTCGTTGCCCGCGTGTGCTGTTTTGCTCATGTTGCTCGAGATGAGGTATCCGATGACGGCGGCTAGCGCCTGGGTGGGCGGTGCCAGGCACCACAATTGTGTGCATGGTAAACCATAGCGCAGGTAGAACGAAGGGCGAGCCGTGCAGGTGGCGGTTTATTGGGCTGTAGATCCCGACATTTTGTGCACTTCTGCTCTACTCACCGAGTCTATAAGACCCATCTATCCCTCAGGATATGATGATTGTTTAGTTATATCTGTAGTGATCGGTAAAGAGGGCCCCTTCATTGGCGATCCTGTCCAGGTTCGGGGTCTGGTAGCCCATCATCCCCTAGTTGTAGGCACTGATGTTCCAGTAGCCGATGTCATCGCCCATGATGGCAAGAATATTGGGCTTGGCGGTTGCTGTGGCACTACCAGCGGTGGCCATTAAGGCAAGGCTCATGGCTATTTTGTTTATTTGAATGGCCATTATTGGCTCCACTCCTAATCTGATGTGAATTGGTACACAAAATGGGCGATGAAAGCTGCGTGCGTTTAACGCGGTGGAAATATCATCCCGTACAGGCTGTTGGAGGGGATGGAATACCCGGATGGGTACATTCCCCTTTATCGCTGTCGTTATGACCTGCAAAGAGTGATATGACCTGAATAACCCGAGTTAACCGCCGCTTGGAGATCAGCTTTCAACAGTTTCAATCTATAAATCCCGTTTATCCTTGTCGCCTTATAGCGAATATAACCGCTGGTTATCCGATATTTTTTCTCCAACCTTTTGGTCGCAGGCTATCGGGTGGGCTGGCGCGAGCATGGGAAGCTGTATCCAGAAGGCGGAGGTGTCTACCGCTATCGATGGCGACAAGGCGAATAAATGGGTGATGGAGTTCACAGTTTTGTTAATTAATTTGGGGATGGTGGCAGTTATGGGCGTTGTGGTGTGCCTTTATTCAAAACTCTTACTGGCAAGCCGAGCACTCTTTAATTCTGATTAAGTAATAATTAAGTAAAGTTGGGATGTTGATTGTTTCGCTCAGATATGAGTTTTAAAAATGCTCACAATCTCTACGCGAGATTTAAAAAGTCTGCTCGCATATTTTGGAACGGATAAATATGACTTGAATGGGAGTGGCCAAATAAATCCAGCTGTGATCTTTGTCTTTTCAAGGTGCCAGGGTCATAAATGCCTATAAAAACAAGGTAAAAGGCTCAGCTATTGACTAAGTTGATAGAAGGCGAAGCATAAAACAGCGCCAGTTTGATACAACAACATCGCATGGGACCCGGATCATGGACAGAGCGCAGGGCGCAGCCCCCTTTTCATTGCAAGTGGATCTAAGGCAGGTGGTGTATGCCCTGTCAGCCTCGCTGGATCTGGTGGGCATTGGCGATGTGGCCCACGGAAAACGGGTCGGGATTATGGCTGCCGAGTGCAGTCGGGAGCTGGGGATGAGTGAGGCCGAGCGCTGTCTGCTGTTCGAGCTGGGGGTGCTGCATGATATCGGTGTCTCCTCGACCATCACCCATCACCATCTGGTCAGCGAGTTCGATTGGGAGTCCTCCCAGCGCCACTGCGAGGTGGGATATCAGCTGCTCAAGGATTTCCGTTTGCTGGCCCCGCTGGCCCTGCCTATCCGTTATCACCATACCCACTGGCACCTGTTGCGCGAGATGGCCGATGTGGACCCCAATGTAGCCCGTCAGGCCAACCTTATCTTTCTGGTGGATCGCTGCGATGCGTTGGCGGCGCCCTACTATGGCGATGGTTCATTGTTGATGCATACCAACGAGATCCGCGCACGCCTGCAGGATTTCCGTGACGAGTTCTTTGCCCCCGAGCTGGTGGATGCCTTCCTCAAGGCGTCTCGCTCTGAGGCATTCTGGCTGCAGCTGGAAGCTCGCTCCATCAATGATTACATGCTGGAGATGCTGCAGGTGCGGGAGCCTTGTCTGACCTTCAACGGGGAGCTAAAAGCGCTGGCGCAGATCTTCTCCGGCATTGTCGACGCCAAAAGCCCATTCACGATGACGCATTCACTCGGTGTGAGCAGGTTGTCTCGGGCATTGGCCGAGCAGATGGGAGTCAGTGCCATCCATTGTGACATGCTGGAGATCGCCGGTTTGCTGCACGATTTGGGCAAGCTCAGGGTGCCGGACGAGATCCTCGACAAGCCTGCCAGCCTGACGAAAGAGGAGCGGGCCATCATCAATACCCACAGCTTCGAGACTTACCATATCCTGCGTCATATCGAAGGGTTTGAGGAGATTGCCTGTTGGGCGGCCTATCACCATGAGGAGCCTGACGGGGAGGGCTATCCGTTCCACCTGCCGGCATCCGCCATGGCGCTTGAAGCGCGGATACTGCGGGTCGCCGATATTTTTCAGGCCATGGTGCAGGACAGACCTTATCGGCGCGGCCTGCCTGCCCGTGACGCATTGACCTTTATGCAGCAACTGGCGGATCAGGGGCGGGTCGATCCCGCTGTGGTAGCGGTGCTGGCCGCTCACCTGCCGCAGATGATGATGGCAGCCATTCCGGATCGCGAGCCGGATCATGCCATCAATTGAGGGAGAGGCTGGCCGCTGACTCATACCGCCGCGAGCCAGCTATGCTTGGAACAAGCCGAGCATGGTGCCGGTACCGGCGCACAAGACGCCAGCTTGATGGACTACCGTAGGGGAGCAGATATGGAATCGCTAAAAGCCAAGGATTATATGCAGAGCAGACCCATCACCTTCACTGCCGACATGATGGTGCAAGCTGCGGTCGAGAAATTTCTGAACAGTCATCAGCTCGGTGGCCCGGTGGTGGATGGGCAGGGCCATCTGATTGGCTGGATCTCCGAGCAGGATTGCATCGCAGTGCTGCTTAAGGAGGCCTATCACTGCGAACAGGTGGCGCAGGTCAAAGATGTGATGCGCAAGGAGGTGTTGTCGGTGGGACCCGATACCAGCATTTTGAGCCTGGCGGAGATGATGATGGGGCAAAAGCCGAAGATCTATCCGGTAGTGGAGGAAGGGCGTCTGCTCGGGGTCATCAATCGTCACAATGTCATGCAGGCCATTCACGCCCAGCTCACCACCTGTTTTGTCCATCACACCCACGGTTAACTCTGTTTTTCTCTCTCCCAAGGCAAGCTTCGGCTTGCCTTGGCTATTTCATATGCTGCAATTTATTCATGCTATGCCATCTTACAATGGTTGTTTTGTCATGTTTGAGGAGCGGCCAATCTCTCTGTCTTCCCATATATAACGCTACGTTAAGGCTTGCACCGTTCCCGCTCGCTCTTTAGGATCGCTCGCAGCTAATCGATATGGCCCCTCTGGGCACCTAATTTAAGGAATTCGTACCTTGTCTCTCTCTATCGAGGCGCTGCGCCGCCGTCTCTCTGCCTGCATGAATCTCGACGCCCGCCGCCTTTCCAGCCGTCTGCACGGGGTCAAGAAGCTGCCTGAAGGCAAACAGGCCGCCGTGCTGGAGACCATCGCCGCTGATTTGGCCGCCGCCGAAGTGCGCTATCAAACCCGTCTGGCCGGAGTGCCCAAGGTCACCTATCCGGACAACTTGCCGGTCAGTCAGAAGCAGGCGGAGATCGCCAAAGCCATTGAAGAGCATCAAGTGGTGATCATCGCCGGCGAAACCGGCTCGGGCAAAACCACCCAGATCCCCAAGATCTGTCTGGCGCTGGGGCGCGGGGTGAAGGGCTTCATCGGCCACACCCAGCCGCGTCGTCTGGCGGCCCGCACTGTGGCGGCCCGTATTGCCGAGGAGATGGAGTCCGAACTCGGTCACTACGTGGGTTACAAGGTGCGCTTTACCGATCAGGTTAGCGAGCAGACCCATATCAAGCTGATGACCGACGGTATCCTGCTGGCCGAGATCCAGAACGACCGGATGCTCACCCAGTACGACACCATCATCATCGATGAGGCCCACGAGCGCAGCCTCAATATCGACTTCATCCTGGGCTATCTCAAGCAACTGCTGCCCAAGCGCCCGGATCTCAAGGTGATCATCACCTCGGCCACTATCGACCCGCAACGTTTCTCCCGCCATTTCAACAAGGCGCCGGTGATAGAGGTCTCTGGCCGCACTTATCCGGTGGAGGTGCGCTACCGTCCGCTATTTGTTGATAAAAAAAGCAGTGATAAGAGCGAAGGTCTTGAAGAGCGCGATGAACTGCAGGGGATCTTCGATGCGGTGGAAGAGCTGGCCCGCGAGGGGCTCGGGGACATCCTCATCTTCATGAACGGCGAGCGGGAGATCCGCGATACCGCCGATGCCTTGCGCAAGCTCAACCTGCGCGATACCGAGGTACTGCCGCTCTACGCTCGCCTCTCCAACGCCGAGCAGAACAAGGTGTTCCAGCAACATGCCGGACGGCGCATCGTGCTCGCCACCAACGTGGCGGAGACATCGCTGACGGTGCCGGGCATTCGTTACGTCATTGACCCGGGCACCGCCCGCATCAGTCGTTACTCCTGGCGTACCAAGGTGCAGCGCCTGCCCATCGAGCCGGTCTCCCAGGCCAGTGCCAACCAGCGTAAAGGGCGATGCGGTCGGGTGGCGGACGGCATCTGTATCCGCCTCTACTCGGAGGAGGATTTCAACGGCCGCCCTGCCTTCACCGACCCCGAGATCCTGCGCACCAACCTGGCCTCCGTCATCCTGCAGATGCTGGCGCTCGGCCTTGGCAACATGGAGGCGTTCCCCTTCGTCGAGCCACCAGAGTCCCGCCATATCAAGGATGGCCTGACTCTCTTGAAAGAGCTGGAGGCGGTGCGCGAGCTGCCCGCCACCGGCGAGCGCGAAGCCAAGTTGCAGCTGACCGAGACCGGTCGCCAGCTCTCGCGCATCCCCCTTGATCCGCGTTTGGCGAAGATGGTGATCAGCGCGGCGCAGACCGGCTGCTTGAGCGAGGTGATGGTGATCACCGCGGCCCTCAGCATTCAGGATCCCCGCGAGCGGCCCATGGAGAAGAAGCAGGCCGCCGACGAACAGCACAGACGCTTTGAGGACAAGGATTCCGACTTCCTCGCCTTCGTCAATCTGTGGAACTACCTGAAAGAGCAGCAGGATGCCCTTGGCAGCAACCCGTTCCGCCGCATGTGCCAGAAGGAGTTTCTTTCCTATCTGCGGGTGCGCGAATGGCAGGACATCCATTTCCAGCTGCGTCAGACGGTCAAGGAGCTGGGTTTTAAAGCCAACCATGAACCTGCAGATTTCAAGACGGTGCACTGTGCCCTGCTGACCGGCCTCTTGAGCCACATCGGCAACAAGGATCTGGAAAAGCCCGAGTTCCTTGGCGCCCGCAACGGCCGTTTCCACCTCTTCCCGGCCTCGGGTCTGTTCAAGAAGCCGCCCAAGTGGGTGATGGCCGCAGAATTGGTGGAGACCTCGCGCCTCTACGCTCGCATCAATGCCAAGATTGAGCCCGAGTGGGTGGAGCCGCTGGCAGGCCACCTCATCAAGCTGCACCACAGCGACCCACATTGGTCGAAGAAAAACGGCGCTGTAATGGCCAAGGAGAAGGTGACCCTCTATGGTCTGACCCTGGTCAACGAGCGCACCATCAACTTTAGCCGCATCGATCCGGCGCTGTGCCGCGAGCTGTTTATACGCCGCGCCCTGGTGGAGGGGGATTTCGAGACCCGTCACCGTTTCTTCAGCGATAACCGCAAGCTCTTGGCCGAGGTGGAGGCGCTGGAGCACAAGTCCCGTCGGCGCGACATTCTGGTGGATGACGAGGACTTGTTCCGCTTCTACGATGCCCGTTTGCCGGAGGAGGTGATATCAAGCCGCCACTTCGACAAGTGGTGGAAAGAGGCGCAAAAGCGGGATCCCGAGCTGCTCAACTTCGAAAAAGAGATGCTGATGAAGGGGGACGCCGCCCACATCAGCGATCTTGACTACCCCAACTTCTGGCAGCAGGGGCGTCTCAAGCTCAAGCTGACCTATCAGTTCGAGCCGGGGGAGGCGGCGGATGGTGTGACCCTGCATATCCCGCTGCCGCTCCTGAATCAGGTGGAGGTGAAGGGGTTCGAGTGGCTGATCCCCGGGCTGCGTCACGAGCTGTTGGTCGCCCTCATCAAGTCGATGCCAAAACCGATGCGCAAGAACTTCGTGCCGGCGCCGAACTACGCCGATGCGCTGCTAGCCAGCATCAACCCCGAACAGGGGCCGCTACTGGACGAGATGGAGCGTCAGCTGCGCCGCATGACCGGCGTCACCGTACCTCGTGAATCCTGGGACTGGACTGCTGTGCCCGATCACCTGAAACTCACCTTCCGGGTGGTGGACGACAAACACAAGAAGGTGGCGGAAGGGAAAGATCTGGAAGCCTTGAAAGAGTCGCTGCGTGGCAAGGTACAGGAGACCCTGTCACAAGTGGCGGACGATGATATCGAGCAGTCCGGCCTCACTCTGTGGAGCTTTGGTGAATTGCCCCGGGAGTACAGCCAGAAGCGCGGCGGCTTCGAGGTGAAAGCTTATCCGGCGTTGGTAGACGAGAAAGATTCGGTCGCCATCCAGCTGGTGGAGAGTCCGGTGGTGCAGCAGCAGCTGATGTGGGCCGGTCAGCGCCGGCTGGTGCTGCTCAACGTGCCATCTCCCATCAAGTATCTGCAGGAGAAGCTGCCCAACAAGGCCAAGCTGGGGCTCTATTTCAACCCGTTTGGCAAGGTGGCGGAGCTGATTGACGACTGCATCGCCTGTGGCTGCGACAAGCTGATCGAGCAGCATGGCGGGCTAGCTTGGGACGGTGCCGGTTTCGAGGCGCTCAAGGAGTTTGTTCGCGCCGAGCTCAACGATGCGGTAGTTGAGGTGGCCAAGCAGGTGGAAGCCGTGCTGACGCTGTCCCATGAGATCAAGAAGCGGCTCAAGGGGAAGATGCAGCTAGACACCGCTTTTGCCATGTCGGATATCCAGCAGCAGCTCGGCAACCTTATTCACAAAGGTTTTGTCACCGAGACCGGCTGGCAGCGGTTGCCTGATTTGCTGCGCTATCTGCGCGCCATCGAGCGTCGCCTGGAGAAGCTCGCCATCGATCCCAACCGGGATCGGGTCTACATGCTCAAGGTGCACAGTGTGGAGTCGGAGTACCAGGCGCTGCTCGCCAAGATCCCCAAATCCCAGCTTATTCCCACCGAGGTGGTCAATATCCGCTGGATGATTGAGGAGCTGCGGGTGTCGTTTTTTGCCCAGAATCTGGGGACCCCTTATCCGGTCTCCGATAAACGGGTGCTTAACGCCATCGCTCAGTGCTAAGCTGCTATCTAACTGTTTTAACAGCATGATAGCGGGTGTTGAGAAGGGGTTACCGGTCAGGTAGCCCCTTCAAACCGCAAGTCAGGGAGGCAAGGATGCTGGGGATCTGGTTGAGTGTGGCGCAGGTGGTGATCAGCGGTTATCAACCCATCGCGGAACAAACCTGGGTGCAGTTGAACCCGGAATATTATCCGCTGGCGCGCACGCCGCCTGCGATGTTTGTGGCCTGGCGTGGCAATCAGTTTCCGCCGCTGGCCCAAAAGCAGAAGCACGGTCGCTGGCAGATCCTCTTTCCCGCCCGGCTGGTCCCCCCTTTCGATCTGTTCGAGGGGGAGGCCGAGCTCTCCAAAACCTATCTGGCAAGGCTGCGGCGCATCGACGAGATGGCTTACGGGGTTGTCCCCGGGCAGGCTGTTGCGGCTGGTGCAATCGTGCAGCAGGGGAGTAAGTCCCCTGCCTATCACGCGCAACCTGTCGTGCCCTTTATCGCCGAGTTCCGTACACCCCAAGACGCGTTCGGTGGTGTTGATATGCTCACCGACCCCGCCGAGAGTGAACCTCTGCTCGCTCAGCTGGGGGTGACCTTTCGCACTGCGGGGATGAGTGGTGCCAAAGGAGGTGAGGGAGTAGCGAGCGCCGATATAGCGCTCGCCAGCCACACGGCTAGCTTATCCGCAGGCAGTGACGCCATGCTTACCCTCTCGGCTCCTGCGGCCGGCGGTCCACAAACTGTGTGTCATCAGGTCGCCGCAGGGGAGACCCTGTGGCGTATAGCGAATCAGTTATCCAGCGCTCAGGGAGCCGATACCTACAGCTATTTGCTGGCGCTGGTGGCAGAGAATCAGCCGCGGCTTGGCAAGAGCATTCGGGTCAGAACGGGGGAGGGTCTCTACTGCCCGAGTGCCGAGACCCTGGCGCGGTTTGATGCCCTGAGCCCGACCCAGCGTCAGCAGCAGTTCGCCCGGTTGGAGCAGGGGCGCTAAATGCAGAGTCGGTACCTTGTATCCGAATTTGGCCCGTGGTAGTATTCGCGCTCGTTTTGCGAGGTGCTGACCGGTCGCAGTTAGCACCATAAATTCATCCAAAAGAGATACATACTATGTCTTTCGTATTCCAAGCTGAAGTCCGTTCTGACCTGGGGAAAGGTGCGAGCCGCCGCCTGCGTCAAGCTGACCAAGTTCCTGCCATCGTTTACGGTGCAGGCAAAGAAGCCCTGTCCATCACTGTTGACCACAAGAAAATGATCCTGGCTCAAGAGAAGCCGGAATTCTATGAGTCTGTACTGACTCTGGTCATCAACGGTGAAGAAGTTAACGTAAAAGTGAAAGCTATCCAGCGTCACCCGGTACGTTACAAGCTGATCCACCTGGACTTCGTTCGCGTTTAATAGCGAACCGTCAGGTTGAAGAAAAGCCACTCTCAGGAGTGGCTTTTTGCTATCTGGCATCTTGTGAGCAGGCTGAAGGGACTTACCTGATAAGCCAGCAAGGCGGTTATCCCAGCTGGCTAAGGGCTTGTTGGCAACGCTGCTCGGCGGCATCAAGCTCCAGCAGTACCATCCTGATATCTTCCATCTGCTGTTGCAGTGTCTCCCGTTTTTCCTCAACCAGTCCCAGCATGGTCTGTAACTGGGTGCGGCTGCTCTTGTCGGCATCATAGAGATCAAACAGCTCGCGGATCTCGGCGAGGCTGAATCCGAGCCGCTTGCCGCGCAGGGTGAGCTTGAGGCGAACCCGATCCTGCTTGCTGTAAATGCGGGTTTGTCCCTCTCGGGCGGGATTGAGCAACCCCTGATCCTCGTAGAAACGGATACTGCGCGTCGTAATATCAAATTCCCGGGCCAGCTCACTGATGCTGAAGCGCCGTCCTTCATCCTTGTTGTTCATACAGACTTCTTGGCGAACTAAATCCTGTCTGCACCTTACCTAAACGTAAACTGCACTGCAACTCTTGTTCCATCGCGTCAGAACCCCTATGTTATGGCCATGTAACAAACAGAGGCAGGCAAATGGATATTGCAATTGTGGCGGCAAAACGGACTCCGATGGGGGCGTTTCAGGGGGCATTGGCAGAGGTCACTGCGCCTGAGTTGGGAGCCTGTGCCATCGAGGCGGCACTGCAGCAAAGTGGGCTGCGTCCGGAGCAGGTCGATGAAGTGTTTATGGGCAATGTGCTGGCGGCGGGCGTGGGGCAAGCGCCAGCCCGGCAGGCGTTGTTGAAAGCAGGGTTGCCAGATAGTGTGCCTGCTACCACGGTCAACAAGGTGTGCGGATCCGGCATGAAAGCAGTGATGTTGGCGGCGGATACCATCCGCCTTGGTGACAACAGGGTAGTGGTCGCGGGGGGGATGGAGAGTATGAGCCGTGCCCCCTATCTGCTGGATAATGCCCGCAGCGGCTTTCGGATGGGGCATCAAAAGGTGCTGGATCACCTATTCCTCGACGGTTTGCAAGATGCCTATGATGGCCAGCTGATGGGGATACATGCCCAGCGCAGCGCCGAACAGGCCGGTTTGACCCGCAGTGCCATGGATGAGTTTGCTCTTGCGTCGTTGCAGCGTGCGCGCGATGCGCAGCAAGCCGGCGCGTTTGCATCCGAGCTGGCAAGTGTCTATCGCGGTGATCGCTTGTTGCTGGCCGAAGACGAGCAGCCCGGCAAGGGCAGACCGGAGAAGATCCCGACCCTGAAGCCTGCATTTGGCAAGGAAGGCACTATTACGGCGGCCAATTCGAGCTCCATCTCGGACGGTGCGGCGGCGCTGATATTGATGGATGGCGCCACGGCGCAAGCTTGGCAGGTACCAGTGCTGGCACAGATTGTCGGTTATCAGAGCCATGCAGCATTGCCCGCCGAGTTTACCTCTGCACCCATTGGCGCCATTTCACGCTTGCTGGCGCGTTTGGCATGGTCGGTGGAAGAGGTCGATCTGTTCGAGATCAACGAGGCCTTCGCCATGGTCACCATGCTGGCCATGAGCGGGGTCGGCATCCCTCATCACAAGGTCAATGTGCATGGTGGGGCTTGTGCGCTTGGTCATCCGCTGGGCGCGAGTGGCGCGCGCATTCTGGTGACGCTGATTGCCACGCTGCGGCAACTGGGTTTACGGCGAGGCGTGGCAGCGCTCTGTATCGGGGGCGGGGAGGCGACCGCTATCGCGGTCGAAGTGAATGACGAAACGAATTAATTGGTGGCTTCCATCGCCAGCAGTTGTTCCGTGACCCAGGTGGTGGCGGCCAGATAGAGGTGACTCACCTTATCCTCGCTCAGCCCCAGGCGGGCTGTTCTGGCCGTGACCCGTGACCAGTTGGCGCTTTCGTAATCTTCACAAAACGCGAGGTAGAAACCCAGATTGCCTTTGCGCTCCAGCAGCGCCAGCCGAATATCGTCGATAAGAGGGATAGTGCCGAGCAGCTTGTCCATCGGCTGCTCCATCAGTACATCCAGCAGGGAGAAGAGACCGGTGATAAAGGCTTGTTGTGCCTGCTGGCTCGGGGCGTGGGCGTGGGCCAACAGTTCACAGAATCGAGCACGGATCATCGACATCTGGTAGAGCTCGGCGCTCTTGCCCTTGCCCGCACTGGTCGCGGCCACCAGCGAGACAAAGCGCTTTAGTTGGGTGTTGCCCAGATAGATGGCAGCCTGACGAAATGACGAAATAGGGTTGGTGTGGCCTTTGAGATGGTTGACATAGCGCAGCAGCTTGAGGGAGAGGGAGATATCCTGACCGAGCAGCTGCTCAATCTTGTTGATATCAGGCTCTGCCTCGTTGACCACGTTGAGCAACTGCATCACCACGACTTGCGCTGGCTCCATGGTGGCCTGCTTGACCATCTCGGGTCGGCTGAAGAAAAAGCCCTGGAACAGCTGGATCCCCAGCTGTTTGACCCGCTCGAACTCCGCCTTGTCCTCTACTTTTTCCGCCAGATAGGTGAGCCCCAGCGACTGATGTCGCTGGATAAACACTTTGATCTGCATCAGGGGGGTGGCACGAAGATCAAACTTGATGATGTGGATAAAGGGGAGGAAGCGCTCCCAATCCGGTGACATGGTGAAGTCATCGAGTGCCAGTTGATATCCCAGCTTGTGCAGCTGTTTCACCTTTTCCAGCAGGGCATCATCCGGTGGGGAATCTTCCAGGATCTCAATCACCACTTTTTCGGGCGGCAGGCACTCTGCCAATCCCTCCAACAGCAGTGAGTGGGGGAAATTGATAAAGCAGGGGCGGCCCCCCAACAGCTGATCGATATTTTGTTGCAGGAACTGTTCGACCACCAGGCGTGACGTCGCCTGCTGGGAGGAGATACTCGGGAAGACATTATTCAGACTATCGCGAAAGAGCAGCTCATAGGCATGAGTTTTGAGGTCTCTGTCGAGGATCGGCTGTCTTGCTACGTAGGAATACATGCCTTGCTCCAGTAAAGGTACTGGGTTGATTTTATGGTGTTGCAGAACACTATGCCAGTGTTCACCTTATTGAGTAAGGCAATAATTGGCATAGCGTTTTTTGCAGGGAAGGAATTTAGAAGAGATAGCTCAATTGTGCACCAGCCAGCCAGGCATCCCCTTCAGAAGTGCCCTGGAAGGTGGAGGTCGTCATCGGATTACCCGGTTGCAGCTCCATTTTTTCAGTGACATCCACCTTTTTGCCATCGATCAGGGTCAGCCCCAGATCCACGGTCAGGTTGGGCGTGAACTGATACCCCATTCCCAGGCTGTACCAGAGGCGATCGGCATCCGGGATGGAGATGGTACGACGATCGGCTGGCACAGGGCTGGCGTCATAGGCCACACCGGAGCGCAGTTGCCATTTGGGAGTGACCTGATAGGTCATACCGATGGCGTAGCGCCAGCTATCTTCCCAGTGCTCGTCCTTGATATGCATTGAGCCTTGGTGATCCAGCTCTGCTTCCAGTTGCACAAATTTACTCCAGTTGGTCCAGTTCAGGCTGCCATGGAGTGCGAGTTTGTCGGTCAACTGATGGAAGAGAGCCAATTCAGCGGTTGCAGGCAATGGTAAATCAAGGCGTCCGGTATCCTCGTATGGAGTCAATCCGTTTGCTCCTTGAGCATTACCTTCGAGCGTCAGTGTTGTATCGTGGCGATATGACAGCCCTACCCGTGTATTTTGCGATGGAGTTAGCAGCATCCCCGCGTTCCAGCCTAAAGCCCATCCATCGCCTTCCAGATGTTTCACTATCTTATGTTGGCCGACATTAAATACACCGCCAACCTCGCCTTCGCCCTGAATAGCAGAGATCCCGGCACCAATTGACCACATATCATTGATGCGATATGCGAGTGAGGTACCCAGATCCATGGTCTTGATATCGGAGACATTGCCAAAGTGGCCAGCGCTGTAGTTATCCGGCATCTTGACACCAAGACCATAGTAAGAGGTTGCCGAGAAACCGAGGCGCCACTGCTCGCTGAGTGGAATGATGAGATAAGCGTTGGGAACCCAGGCTGCTGCTGCAATATCGTGTGCTGTAGCATCAGCATGAGTTAGTAAACCGGCCGTTTTTCCTTCGATATTGACGTCAGGACTGACATAGATAGCGCCGCCAGAGAGCGCCATCTTATCGAAGCGGGTCATGGCTGCTGCATTGCGGGAGAGCACACTGGCGTTATCCGCGATGGCGGCCTCACCGGCAAATGCGCGTCCGAGGCCGGTGGCAGATTGCTCGGCTAGCTGGAATCCGGCGGCATGGGTTTGACCCGCGATCACCAGCAGGGCGATGGCGGACGGTTTGATGATGGGATGCATGGCAAAATCCTTGCTGTTACCCGAAGGTTCAATAGGT
The DNA here is from genome assembly GCF_040908445.1 of Aeromonas sp. R10-2. Classification (NCBI taxonomy): domain Bacteria; kingdom Pseudomonadati; phylum Pseudomonadota; class Gammaproteobacteria; order Aeromonadales; family Aeromonadaceae; genus Aeromonas; species Aeromonas sp. R10-2. The sequence goes on from NZ_JBFODS010000020.1 coordinate 20,954, forward strand.
CATATGAATGGAGGCAGGATTTTATATGGTATGACCAGTAAGGCAATGGTAATGGCCAGTATCAGGATAAAACAAGATTAAATGCTGGGATGATGCACTCTAATAGATTGATTAGAAAAGAAAAATAAACACGTGTGTGCTACATGTGTGCGCTGAGATGGTTTTTTCGGATAAAAAAAGAGCGCCTGACGGCGCTCTTTCCATTCTATCAATAATCAGAACTTCATGTTGAAGCCAACAGATGCCAAGAATGCATCACCGTGTGAAGTACCAACCCAATGCGGGTTTTGTAGGCTTGCAGGACCATGAGTCGCACCCAAGCTTTCATCTACATCAACTTTCTTGCCGTCGATATATGTCAAGCCAAAGTCCAAGCTCATATCTTGGTTGAAGTGGTATGTTGTACCGGCGCTATACCAGATTCGATCAGAGTCTGGAATACTCAAGCTGCGATATTCTGCTTCAATCGGAGTCTTGTCATATGCAAAGCCAAGGCGAGCTTCCCATATTGGGTTGATATACCAAGTTCCTCCAAGCGCATAACGAGTTGAGTCTTTGAATTTCTCTTCTTTTTTCAACAGCGTTGCACCACTGCTGGAGGTTGCTTTCAGCTCTTGGAATGCGCTCCAGTCTGTCCAGTTGACGGAGTAGTGGACTGCAAATTGCTGATTAAGACGATGGTAACCAGCAAATTCAGCTTGGGCGGGCAAGTCAAGTTTCAAATTTCCATCAATGGTTTTACCAGCCAAACCTCCAAGGCCTGCGGGTAAATCGTTGGAATAATCGCCATCAAAACTCATATCTACCTGTGAACGGTAAGTGAGTGCTAATCGGTTGTCTTCATTGATTTCATAAAGGGTGCCGACGTTCCAACCAAAACCCCAAGTGTCTCCTTTCATATGGGAAACTCGGGTCTCATTAGGTAGCGATGGGATAAACTCACCGTTAAAACGGTTCAACTCTGCAGCGCCATAGACTGCATTGATACCGGCACCTATGCTGAATTGCTCGTTGATGCGGTAGGCAATGTTGGGGTTGATGTTGAACGTAACAAGGGATGTGTCACCAGCTCCAGAACCTGCGTTGAAACTCTTATCGTACTCGGTAGACAACCCGTAGTTGGAGAAGAGACCAATACCCCAAGCCCACTGGTCATTAATTGGTTGGATAAAATATGAGGCTGGCACAAAGGCTGCTGGTGCAATGTCATCTTGGCTGGCACCTTTGCCACGCAAAGGAATAGTTCCTTCCACATCCACATCCGGTTTGATGTAGGTGCCGGAGACAGAAACTGCCATCTTGTCGAAGGTGGTCATGGCGGCCGGGTTACGGGCCAGAACGGAGGCGTTGTCGGCAATAGCTGCTTCACCGGCATAGGCGCGACCCAGACCGGAGGCCGAGTGCTCGTTCAACTGGAATGCCGCGGCATGGACTTGACCGGTGGCCAGCGCGATGGTGGCGGCAATCAGGCTCTTCTTGAAAATAGTTGTCGTCATGGTGTTCTCTCTTGTAGGCAGATTTTTTTGCCGATATTGGCTGCACGTTCAATGCAAACCTCGACAAAATCCGTTTTTATTTCAGCTTCTTCCCAATCAATTCTGGCGTGATTCTATGGATCTGGTAGGAGGTAAGAAATCAGACCAGTGACAGCAGAATACATAAAAGTGATCGATGTGTTAATCATTTGTTTTAACCTGCTGTTTAATTCATCATTTTCAGGGTCTAAAGGTGGATTATTGACCTGGATTGCCGATCTCCGTCACAAAAATAATTTTGTCAATTTTTCGAAATCTTGAGGCAAATGAGTGACAAAGGGGAGTAAACAGGGAGAGAACAGGCTGCGGCTCGTGACCGCCGCCTGCTATTGAGGATGGTTCTGAGGTTGTTAACCGGCGATGTTAAATGTCCCACTGCAGACGTGACTGCAGAGCATTGGCAACGGGGGCAAGTGGCTCTTTCATCTCGCCAATCAGTACCATATTGGCGCCTTTGAGCTGGACAATCTCCCCTTTGAGGGTGCCATCTTCAAAGGTGGCCTGTTGCAGGGTTAATGGAACATGTTTGGGCACTAAAAAGAGGGTGACTGGCCCCATCTTTCCCTGGATCACCATGTGCAAGGCCGGTCCCTGATAAAACGAGCAGTGATTGACATAGGTCACCTTGAGCCCATCCATCCCGCTTAAGGTGGCGCCATACTTCTCCATCTTGGCATTGATGTTATGCAGATTGACCTGTTCATCGACACCTTCAATAAAGGGTTCTTCGCCATAGACATGAGCCATCGCCACCTGTGCGAGGGAGAGGGCCGCAGGAGCCGTTTCTGGCAGCGTGATCCAGCGGGTGCTCATTCCCAGCAGGAAGGCGACCGATGCAGCCAGGGCGATCTGGCGCCAGGATGTTGATGTCCGGATCTTGACCGGCGCCGTGCCAAGGGGGCGGGATGGCGGCAAATCATCTGGCGCGTCACTGTCTTTCTGCATGGCTTGCCTGAGCAGGATCCGCTCGGCCAGTCCGGCTGGGACCTCTACCTGCATGGCGTGCTTGAGAGTTCTGTCGAACTGCTTCATCTCGTCGAGATAGTTCCGATTGGCCTGGCTTGCTTCAGCGGCTTTGAGAAAATCCGGCAGTTGATCGTGGGGCTGGATCATGGCGTTGCGGCGAAATTCGAGTTCATCCATGTCCGTGTCCTCTTGCTTGGTTCTTCTGCTCCATCGCCTCCTTGATCTGGTTGCGGGCGCGAAACAGTCGGGTCATGACGGTGTTCTTGTTGAGGCCGAGCATCTCGGCAATCTCCTCACCACTGAATCCTCCCACGACTTGCAGCAGCAGTGGCTCCTGGTACTCCTCGGGCAACCGGGCGATGTGACGGTGCAACCACTCGTTCTCCATTTCCTGTTCGCTGTGCAGCGCATCGTGCTGGGGCTGAGGGTGATCGTCGAGATCCACCAGCTCCAGCTGTTTGCGTTCAAAGCGGCGGGCGTTCTCCCGTCTGAGGATGGTGATCAGCCACCCTTTGGCCGCCTTGTCATCCTGCAGGGTGTCGATAGCCTTCCAGGCACGCAGGAAGGTCTCTTGCACCAGATCTTCCGCCACGTTGGGATCCCGGGTCAGCCAGTAGGCATACCGGTAGAGATCGCCATGCAGCGCATGAACCAGTGCTTCAAATTTGGTTTGTTTGTCAGCCATGGGATCAGAGACCGGCGAAGTGGCCGGATCATTTCCACCAATATGCTGCTGAGCACGTTTTTTTCTAAAAAACAGCAGTGCCATAGGGCAATCCTTGTCAGGGGGCGTGGCGGCGGGAGCGGGAACTCCCGTGCGCCAGCAGGTAAATCAGGTACGCAATACCGGCGGTTTCATCGGCCCTGAGGGTACGCGCTAGAGCGCGCCACTCGATGGGCGGGCTAGAAGAGGGTCGTGCAAAACAGGCTCGCTCGAGTGCGGCGAGCGCGTTGCCGAGCCGATTATGCCCAGCGTCAGGCAACTGGCCTAATTGATAATAGGAGACCTGCCAGCGCATGGTCGCCCACTTGATCAGCGCCTTGCGACTGGCATCCGGCTGTTGTCGGGAAAGGGCACGTTGCAGTTGATAGAAGGCGTGCCAGCGGGGCCAGTGGCGCCATAGCGCACGCAGCGTTATGGCCAGCACGACCCACCAAAGGCTCTCTCGCAGTGCCATCTGCGATGTCTGCTGATCAGGTTGCCGATTTGTCGTTGCCTGAAACGTCAGCGTGATGGCAGGGAGGCTGGCCTGCTCAATCCGGCCACTTTGGGTATTAAACCAGGGCAGAGCAATGGGGGGCAGCTGGTAGTCGCCGCTCTGCTCCGCGACCAGAGTCTGGCGCCACTGTCGCTCAAACAGCAGCTTGCCATCTCGGTAACGCTCCTGCTGTTGCTCGCCATCGGGATGTGCCTGTATGCCGTTTGGCAGTTGATGGGCCATCAGGGGGGCAAGCTGTATCTGGCCGCTGTCACCATTTTCCATGGTCAGGGTGAGGATACGGATCAGTGGTTCACCCACTTCCCCCGTGGAGGCCGGTTCAAGCCGTTGACTCAGGGTCAGCCGGGTGGCCACCGGCGTGGCAGGGGCTTTGTCCACCCTCACCTCGAGCGGTGCCGCGCGGGCCGAGAGCCGTTGCGGCTTGCCCCCTTGCGGCGTGAGCTGCCCCTGCAAGCGGGGTGAGTCGAGGTGCCAGAGTCCCGGCGCTTTTGCCTGAATGAGCCAGCTGCGGGTGAGCCGGCCGGGTAGACCAGCCTGAACGGGGGCGATCCACTCGTCGCTACCGAGGCGACGGATGGTAAAGTGGGCAGAGCTGAGTTCGCTCAGGGCCGGGTTTTGCATGCTGGTGGGCAGCCATAGTGTCAGTCGGTAGATCACCGGCTGGCCGGGATAGAGCGGGCCCTGATGATCAAGGCTGGCCTGCATCTCGAGGGGCGAGGGGGCTGCGGGTTGCGGCAGCGCCGCTGTTTTCACCTCTCTCAATGGCAGGGTGAGCGAGGGAGTGAACTCATTTCCGAGCTTGAGCGGGGCAATCACCACCTTTGTATTAGCGGGTGAGTCGCTCTGGTGCAGCGGGATCTGCCAGCGAGTCAGTTGTTGTACCGGGGTGGTGACCCGGCTCATGGTCACTCTGCCCACTGCAAACTGGCGCAGTAGGGGGGAGATCTCCAGCTCGTTGCTCTGGCGCTCGCCATCCGCTTCGATGATCAGCAGCCAATCGCTGGGGGCGGCCCCCGGCAGCAGCTCTGCCCGAGGGGGCAAAGCCCAGCAAAGTGGACTCGCGAGTGCGACCAACAGCCCCCATCCTGCCCGCGTCACCAGGGCTCCTCCACCTTGATAAGGTCCCGGCGCAGCGCCTCTTTGCGTAGTCGCTGCTCCAGCAACAATACCGGGGGAGATGGTGGCAGGGGCATTGCTGCTACCTGTTGATCTGCGGATGGTTCGGGCTGTTTACTGTTGCTGGTATCGGGAGCCGCCGCTGCGCCCTGTAACAGAGAGAGGTTATAGAGCGCATCTTCATGGCCGGGTTCAAGTGCCAGAGCGGCCAGATAGGCCTCCTTGGCTGCGGCAAACTCCCCCAGTTGCAGCAGGGCATTGCCGCGGTTGTAGTGGGCGGTGGCGCTCGTCGCTTCCTGATAGGCTGCGATGGCTTGTCGGTAGGCTCCGGCCCGATACCAGGCGTTGCCGCGCCAGACTGGATCGTTGAAGGTGTGGGCAGCCCGCTGAAAATCCCCCTCTTGATAAGCCTGCATCGCTTGCAGATTTCCCTTCTCTGCAGCTTGCAGGTCTTGTGGCGCCAGCAGCTGTGCTCCCACCATCAGTGCGATCATCAACCGAGCGCCGACTCTGGCCAGCAAGGCGAGCGGTAACAAGGGGATTAGCAACCAGGGGCCAAGATCAAGTGGCGCCGGGGTGAGGGCCGAGGTGGTGGTGGGCAGCGGTGCAAAGTGAGGGACATCGCTATCAAGCCATTGCAGCTCACCGCCGAGGCGATTGGCCATGGCGGCAATGGCCTGACTATCGGGGGCGGGCAACTGCGCGGGCATGCGGGTGGCAAACCCCAACTCATTGGCCGGAATGGCGGGCATGGGGGCCGGTTGACCGCTGCTGGCAAGCAGAATATCGAGGCGTGCCGACTGGGTGTTGCGGCAAAGAAGGCGTTGTTGGCAGGGCCACAGGGCGGCGATTTGGGTCATCTGATTCTGGGTGAGGTCGTCGGTGATCAGCAGCAGACGCGCTTGTTCTCCAGGGGCCAGCTGCTTCATGGCAAGTTCCACCGCCCGTGCCGGGTTGCTGCCCTGCAACGGCATGATATCGGGGCGCAAGTCGGGCAGTAGCAGCGAAAGGGCCTGATGATCCCGGGTTGGCGGCATGGCGAGGTAGGCGTCGCCTGCGTAGAGGATCAGCGCAATGCGCTCGCCCTTGGCGCGGCTCAGCAGCTGCTGTAATTGCCATCTGACCCGGGTTGCCCGATCCGGTTTGAGATCGGTGGCGGTCATCGAGCGTGACAAGTCAAGTAGCCAGATATCTAGCGGTGCTGCAGGCTGCTGTTGCAGCTCACCGCGCAGTGCCGGTCCACTCAGGGCCAAAATCACGGGCAGGGTTGCCAGCCAGAGCCAGGGACGTTGAGGACGGGATGCTGGCAGCAGATAAGCCTGCATCGCAGGTGCGAGCAGCGGGGGCTGGCGACGACGGTGCCACCCTTGCCAGAGCCAGGGGATGAGTGCGATCAGCCACAGGGGGCGGAGCAAGATCAGCTCCATCTGCGCGCGCCTCGTGCCAGCCAGTTACGCACCATGCGAAACTCGAGTCTGCCGTGCCCTGATGGCAGAAGCAGCAAGCCACAAAGCAGTGCCAATGGCCAGGGGTAGAGCTCGATCACCGGCTGGTACTGGGCAATCGGCATAGGGGCAGGTTCAAGGGCATTGAGAGTCGCATTGATGGCATCGAGATCGCTTTGGGTGCGTGCCCTGAAATAGCGCCCCTGTCCTGTTTTTGCCAGCTCTTTCAGGAGCGGTTCGTCCAGTTCGCTGCTGGGATCGGCCTGACCGCTGCCCGCCTCATCGTAGGGTTGAATAAAGGTATCGGGATCGGCCCCGACCCCCAGCGTGTAGATCCGTATTCCCTGCGCTGCGGCGAGTTTTGCCTCCTGCAGCGGGTCGGCATTGCCTGCGGTATTGCGGCCATCAGTGACCAGCAGCAGGGCGGTGGGGCGACCCGGATCCCCATGCTGACGTGCCAGCTGGATGGCTTCGCCAAGGGCGGTGGTTCGGCCGACCAGATCAAAATCGAGCTCGTCGCTCAAGGTCAACAGCGCCGGGATCTCCTGAGTGAGGGGAGAGAGCAGATAGGCGTGATCGGCAAAGACGATGAGGCCCACCCTGTCTCCGGCCCGTTTGGCGATCAGCGCCTTGATCTGCTGGCGCACCGCCGTCAACCGTGCTTGCTGCTCGCCGTTATCGAGCATATCAGGGGTGCGCATGCTGTCTGACAGATCTACCGCCAGCAGCAGATCCCGACTCCCTTCATATTGGATCACCGGTTCCCCCCACCACTGGGGACGGCAGAGGGCGAGGATAAGGGCGCACCAGAGCAGCATGGCGCGCCAGAGCGGCAATCCGGCCTGAGGACGCAGCAGCGCAAACCCGGGGTGAGCCAGATAGCCGCGGCGCAGGGGTGGCAAGCCGAAGCGCACCAGCAAGGGCAGCACCAGCGCCAGCGCAAACCAGGGCCAGGCCAGGATCATGGATGCCTCCGTGCGTCTTTACGCCCCGAGCGGGGAGAGCGTTGCAAGAAGAGGGTCTGACCCCAGCGGCGATAATGTTGCCGAAGTTGTTCGCACTGCTCGCTGCTCGGATTCTGGCTGCCATAGAGCCAACTGCTCCAGTGAGACGAGAACTGGCTAAAATCGCTGCCACCGTGACGATCAACGAAGGCGAGCCACGCCTCACCCTGAAGCTGGCGCGCCTCGGGCCAGCATTGCAATGCTTCATGACGCAGGGCCTCCTGTATGCGTGCCACCAGCAGTGCCGGATCTCCCTCCAGCTGACGACACCAGCGGCGGTAACGTATCACCCTGCGGGCAATCAGGACGATCAGCAACAGCAATAACGCTGTGATCAATAGCCACAATAGCGCCAGCACTCTGGGATCAAGACTCTGTTCAATCAGATCCGGCCCCGGGTGAATGTCGCGCATCAGGGCGGCCAGCGGCGGAGTGATGGCGTCGGAGGCTGGACTGGCGCTGTCGAGTTCGGCGGGGGAGGTCATCCCTGATGACATAAACCCTCCTGCCACTGTTGTTGCAGCGTCTGGCCGTTATCGAGCAGGTAGAGGCGCTGCACCAGCGGCAGCAACTGCTGCTTGCCATGGGCCAGCTGCTGTTCGGCAGCTTGCTGGTAGCGGCGGGAGAAACCGGCATGGCATCCATCCAGCCAGCCCTGATAGTGTTGCCCTGGCCGATCAATAGCCACCGGCAGTTGGCCATCAGGGGCAATGGCTGCCTCGAGGGGATCGCGGATCTGCCAATAGTGAATATCGTGGCGCCGCGAGAGCAGCTGCAACTGATGACAGAGCGTCGACTCGCAGGGTCTGTGGTCGGTGATGATCGTCAGCTTGGCTCCGTGAGGCAACTTCACGCCGGACAAGGTGTCGGCTAGCGAGTGAGAAAGGGGCCGACGTGCCAGCCCTTGCTGGTAGTGATGGCAGAGGGATTCGAGCAGGGGCAGCACGCTGCTGCGCTGGCTCTGGTGATGGGGGATAAGCCCGTGGTAGATCAGGGTGTTGTGCTGCTTCTCCCCTTGCCAGATCAGGGCTGCTGCCAGCTCGCATCCCAGACGCGCCTTGAGCTGTAGTGTGGAGCCGAAATACATGGCGGGAGATAGATCGAGCAGCAGCCAGTGCGCCTGATCGATCTCCTCGCTATAGAGGCGGGTATAGGGACGACCGAGGCGTGCGGTCACTCGCCAGTCGATATGGCGTACCTCGTCACCAGCCTGATAGGCGCGCAGCTCCCGAAACGTGAGTCCGGGAGCGCGGCCAGGTTTGCCGCGTTCGCTGCTGCTTCTGCCTGCGTGAGGTGGCTTCTTGGCCTTGGCCCAGAGCCGGATATTGAGCAACCGTGGCAGCGACAGGGCGATGTCGGGATGCAGACTGGGAGCTAGGGGCATGGCACCTGATCCAGCAGTTGGGCGATCAGGATATCGTTATCCAGATTGTCGGCCAGTGCCTGATAGCTAGGAATAAGGCGGTGGCGCAGCACCGGATAGGCTTGCAGCTGGATATCTTCCGGTAGCACATAATCTCGTCCGGCAAGCCAGGCTCGGGCGCGGGCGGAGCGAGCCAGCCCCAGCGTAGCCCGAGGGCTGGCCCCCACAGCAATCAATGGCTCAAGGGCAGGGCAAAGGCCGCTACCCGGGCGAGTGGCGCAGACCAGCTCCACCAGATAGTGCTCCAGTCGGCTTTGCATGGTCACCGCCAGCACTTCGCTGCGAGCACCTTGCAAGGTGGTCTGGCTCAGGGTCACTGGTGCCGCGCCAAGCTGTTCGCCGCTGGCGTTGAGCTGCAAGATGGCGAGCTCCATGGTGGGGCTCGGGTAATCCACCATCAACTTGAGCAGAAAGCGGTCGAGCTGCGCCTCCGGCAGGGGATAGGTTCCCTCCTGCTCGATAGGATTCTGGGTGGCGGCGACCATAAAGAGAGGTGGCAGCCGCCAGCTCTTTTTGCCCACGGTGATCTGGTGTTCAGCCATGGCTTCAAGTAGTGCTGATTGCACTTTGGCCGGTGCTCGGTTGATCTCGTCCGCCAGCACCAGATGGTTGAAGAGGGGGCCTGGTTGGAATACAAAACTGGCATCCTGCGGGTGAAACACCTCGCTGCCGGTGAGATCGGCGGGAAGCAGGTCGGGGGTAAACTGGATACGGGCAAAGCGCCCCTCAACGGCGCCAGCCAGCGCCTTGACGGCGCGGGTTTTGGCCAGCCCGGGGGCCCCTTCGATTAACACATGTCCTTCACATAACAGGGCAATCAGGAGCCCTTCAATTAGCTCCTCCTGCCCCAGGATCTGACTGCCAAGATAGTCCCTAAGCGCTCTGAACTCCGCCGCTGCCATGCGATAAACCCGTTGTTTTTATGGAAGTTGATCTTTTTATACTCCAGTTGCTTCCCAAGGGCGAGCAAAGGGGCCTTGCCGTGCTTAATTTAGTTTCAATCAGCTGTATGAAACCTGTGATTGGATTGTTAAGATGTGGCGCAATGAGGTCAGACCTCTGCCTTTTAAACCAAGGAGCCAGGATGAAACAGCCATTGAAACTGACGACTCGCCAGGGCGAACGGATTGCCGTCGTGGCGGGGCTGCGTACCCCCTTTGCCAAGCAGGCCACCGCCTTTCATGGCGTGCCTGCAGTCGATCTCGGCAAACTGGTGGTGAGCGAGATGCTCGCCCGTACCGATCTCGATCCCAAGCTTATCGACCAGCTGGTGTTTGGCCAGGTGGTTCAGATGCCGGAAGCCCCCAACATTGCTCGCGAGATCGTGCTCGGTACCGGCATGAGCGTCAATACCGATGCCTATAGCGTCTCCCGCGCTTGCGCCACCAGCTTTCAGGCGGTGGCCAACGTCACCGAATCCATCATGGCCGGTACCGTAGACATCGCCATCGCCGGCGGTGCCGACTCCTCTTCCGTGCTCCCTATCGGAGTGAGCAAGAAGCTGGCCCGCGCCCTGGTGGATCTCAACAAGGCGCGTAATCTGCAGCAGCGCTTCAATATTCTGCGTCAGCTGCGGGTCAAGGATCTGCTGCCGGTGCCGCCTGCAGTGGCGGAATACTCTACGGGACTTTCGATGGGACAGACCGCCGAGCAGATGGCCAAGAGTCACCAGATTAGCCGCGAGGCGCAAGATGCGCTGGCTCACCGCTCCCACACTCTTGCCGCGCAGGCTTGGGCTGATGGCAAGCTCAGCGGTGAGGTGTTTACCGCCCATGTACCGCCCTACAAATCACCGCTGGAGCGGGACAACAATATCCGTGAAAGCTCGGATCTCGCGAGCTACGCCAAGCTCAAGCCGGTGTTTGACCGGGTTCATGGCACAGTGACTGCGGCCAACGCCACGCCGCTGACCGATGGCGCCGCCGCAGTGTTGCTGATGCGCGAAGGTCGGGCGAAAGAGCTTGGCCTCGAACCGCTTGGCTATATCCGCAGCTTCGCCTTCTCGGCTATCGATGTCTGGCAAGACATGCTGATGGGCCCCTCCTATGCCACGCCGCTGGCGCTGGACAGAGCTGGTATCACGCTCGGTGATCTGACCCTGATCGACATGCACGAAGCCTTTGCCGCCCAGACTCTGGCCAACCTCAAGATGTTTGCCAGCCACGATTTTGCCCGTGACAAGCTGGGCCGCGAACAGGCCATCGGCGAGGTGGACATGGAGAAGTTCAACGTCCTCGGTGGTTCGCTGGCCTATGGCCACCCCTTTGCCGCGACCGGTGCGCGGATGATCACCCAGACCCTGCACGAGCTGCGTCGTCGCGGCGGGGGACTGGGGCTCAACACCGCCTGTGCGGCGGGTGGATTGGGCGTGGCTATGGTGTTGGAGGTTGAATGATGAGCGCTAAGACTTTTTCCCTGGATGTTCGCAAAGATGGCATCGGCATCCTCACCATGGATGTGCCGGGCGAGAGCATGAATACCCTGAAGGCCGCCTTTGTGGAGGAGATCCGCACCGTGCTGGCCGAAGTGAAACGCAACAAGGATTTGATCGGTCTGGTGATCACCTCCGGCAAGAAGGACTCCTTCATCGCCGGCGCTGACATTACCATGCTGGCCGCCTGCACCAGTGCCAAGGATGCCGAGACCCTGTCACGAGAAGGGCAGGAGATCTTTGCCGAGATCGAGGGGCTGACTATTCCGGTGATCGCCGCCATTCATGGCCCCTGCCTCGGTGGCGGGCTGGAGCTGGCGCTGGCCTGTCATGGCCGGGTGGTGACCGATCACGGCAAATCTGTGCTGGGATTGCCGGAAGTGCAGCTCGGCCTGCTGCCGGGCTCTGGCGGTACCCAGCGTCTGCCGCGCCTTATCGGTGTGGCCAAGGCGCTGGATCTGATGCTGACCGGCAAGCAGGTGCGGGCCAAACAAGCCAAGAAATTGGGGCTGGTGGACGATGTGGTGCCGCCGTCAATCTTGCTGGATGCTGCCATCAAACTGGCCAAGAAGGGCAAACCGCGCCATCAGCTGAAACGGGATCTGCAGGGCAAGGTGCTGGAGACCAACAAACTGGGTCGCAAGGTGCTGTTCGATCAGGCTAGCAAGGGGGTTAAAGCCAAGACCCGTGGCAACTACCCGGCGCCGGAGCGGATCCTGGATGTTGTGCGCATCGGCGTGGAGGAGGGGATGAAGGCCGGTCTGGCCGCTGAATCCCGCCACTTTGGCGAGCTGGTGATGACTGCAGAGTCTGCCGCCCTGCGTTCCATCTTCTTTGCCACCACCGAGATGAAGAAAGAGGTCACCTATCAGGGAGCCGAGCCGCGCAAGGTGGCCCATGCCGCCGTGCTGGGCGGTGGTCTGATGGGGGGCGGCATTGCGTTCGTCACCGCTACTAAGGCGGGCGTGCCGGTGCGGATCAAGGATGTGGCAAGCGCCGGGATCGGCAATGCCATGCGCTACAGCTATGACATTCTGGCCAAGAAGCTCAAGCGTCGCCACATCTTGCGCAGCGAATTGGAAAAGCAGATGAGCCTGTTGACCGGTACCCTCGACTACTCCGGTTTCCACCGGGTGGACATGGTGGTGGAGGCGGTGTTTGAAGATCTCAATCTCAAACACCAGATGGTGAAGGACGTGGAGCGTGAGTGTGGTGAACACACCGTATTTGCCTCCAACACCTCTTCCTTGCCCATCAACCAGATTGCGGCAGAGGCGGCGCACCCGGAGCGAGTCGTGGGGCTGCACTACTTCAGCCCGGTGGACAAGATGCCGCTGGCGGAGATCATCCCCCACGCTGGCACCAGTGCCGAGACGGTCGCTACCACCCTGGCTTTTGCCCGCGCCCAGGGCAAAACGCCCATCGTGGTGAAGGACGAAGCCGGTTTCTACGTCAACCGCATCCTCGCCCCCTACATGAACGAAGCGGCGCGACTGGTGCTGGAAGGGGAGCCGGTGGAGGTGCTGGATAGCGCGCTGCTGGACTTTGGCTTCCCGGTTGGCCCCATCACCTTGCTGGACGAGGTGGGGATCGATGTGGGCGCCAAGATCTCCCCCATTCTCGAGAAAGAGCTGGGCGGCGAGCAGTTCCAGGCGCCCAAGGCGTTCGACAAGCTGCTGCAAAACGATCGCAAGGGACGCAAGAACGGCAAGGGCTTCTACCTCTATGGCAAGGCGGCACCGCGCAACAAGCTGACTGGCAAAGAGGGCAAGAAGACGGTGGACGAGAGTGTCTATGGCGTGCTCGGCATCAAGCCGTCTGCCAAGCTGGCCCGTCAGGAGATCGCCGAGCGCTGCGTGTTGCTGATGCTCAACGAAGCGGCGATGGCGCTGGATAGCGGTGTGGTGGCGTCGGCCCGTGATGGCGATATCGGCGCCATCTTCGGCATCGGTTTCCCGCCTTTCCTTGGCGGCCCGTTCCGTTATATGGACACGCTCGGGATCGATCATCTGGTTGGCCGTCTGGAGTATTACCAGAAGCGCCATGGCGATCGGTTTGCCCCCTGTGCCCGCCTCAAGGCGATGGCCGCAGAGCAGCAGACCTTCTACTGATAATCGCTGTAGAGTGACCGCAAGGCAAAGAGGCCCGCACACCATGCGGGCCTCTTTCTATGTCGAGCTTTACTCAGGCTGCTGCAGCCAGGGCTGCGATCATGCAGACAGAGGCGAAGGCAGATAAAAAACGGCCCACCGAAGTGGGCCGTCGAGATCTCAAGCAAGGAGTCAGATCCCCGGTTTGCGCTCCGGGCAGCGGCCGATGATATCTGCAGGCAGATCACCGTTATCCTGCTCCAGCACTACGTCGAACCCCCACAGCTGATGCAGGTGTTTGAGCACCTCATGGCGTGAGTCGCCAAGGGGTATGCGGTTGTGGGGCACATAACGCAGGGTAAGGGAGCGATCCCCCTTTACGGCGACGTTGTACACCTGAATATTGGGCTCCAGATTGCTGAGGTTGTACTGGGCCGACAGGGTATTGCGCACTTGACGATAGCCTTCGTCATTGTGAATGGCGGAGACCTTCAGATAGTTCTTCAGATCGTCGTCATCAATGGCGAACAGCTTCATATCCCGCATTACTTTCGGGCTTAAGAACTGGCTGATAAAGCTCTCGTCCTTGAAGTTCTGCATGGCAAAGTGGAGGGTGTCGACCCAATTGCTGCCGGCATAGTCGGGGAACCAGTATCTATCTTCCTCGGTCGGGTTCTCGCAGATGCGGCGCAGGTCGGTAAACATGGCAAACCCCAGCGCATAAGGGTTGATCCCCGAGTAGTAGCGGCTGTTGTAAGCCGGTTGATAAACTACGTTGGTGTGGCTATGCAGCACCTCCATCATGAAGCGATCGCTCAGCTTGCCCTCGTCATAGAGGTGATTGAGGATGGTGTAGTGCCAGAAGGTGGCCCATCCCTCGTTCATCACCTGAGTCTGCTTTTGCGGATAGAAATACTGGCTTATCTTGCGCACTATGCGCACCACTTCCCGCTGCCAGGGCTCCAGCAAGGGGGCATTCTTCTCGATAAAGTAGAGAATGTTCTCCTGGGGTTCGGCGGGGTAGCGCCTGTCCTCCACACCCGCGGCTTTATGCTGTTTGGGCAGGGTACGCCACAGCTCGTTGACCTGAGTCTGCAGATAATCTTCCCGCGCCTTCTGACGCCGTTTCTCCTCTGCCATCGAGATCTTCTGGGGACGCTTGTAGCGATCGACCCCGAAGTTCATCAGCGCATGGCAGGAGTCGAGCAACTGCTCCACCGCTTCTATACCGTGCTTCTCTTCACACTGGGTGATGTAGTTCTTGGCGAACAGCAGGTAGTCGATGATGGAGGAGGCATCGGTCCACGCCTTGAACAGATAGTTGTTCTTGAAGAAGGAGTTGTGGCCGTAGCAGGCGTGTGCCATCACCAGCGCCTGCATCGGCATGGTGTTCTCCTCCATCAGGTAGGCGATGCAGGGATCGGAATTGATGACGATCTCGTAGGCCAGCCCCATCTGGCCGCGCTTGTAGTTGCGCTCGGTATGGATAAAGCGCTTGCCGAACGACCAGTGTTGATAGCCGATGGGCATGCCGACACTGGAGTAGGCATCCATCATCTGCTCGGCGGTGATCACCTCGATCTGGTTGGGGTAGGTGTCCAGCCTGTAGAAACGGGCGACCCGGGCGATCTCCTGGTGATAGGTCTCCAGCAGATCGAAGTTCCAGTCTGGTCCGTCATCCAGTGGCGCTACACGTTTTTCTGTTTCGATCATGTGACCTCCTCACGCCGCTTGTTTCTTGAACAGCTCGCGGAACACCGGATAGATATCCTCGACTTTACGAATGTGCTCCATCGCAAAGTGGGGGAACTGGCTGGCTACCGACTCATATTCGTGCCACAGGGTCTGGTGGGCACGGGTAGTGATCTCGATGTAGGAGTAGTACCGCACCCTTGGCATGATGTCCCGCGCCAGAATTTCACGGCACTGCGGTGAGTCATCAGCCCAGTTGTCTCCATCCGACGCCTGCGCCGCATAGATGTTCCACTGGTTGGCGGGGTAACGCTCATTGATGATGTCATTCATCATCTTGAGGGCGCTGGAGACGATGGTGCCGCCAGTCTCCTGGGAGTAGAAGAACTCGTGCTCGTCCACCTCCTTGGCCTGGGTGTGGTGGCGGATATAGACCACTTCGACGTTCTTGTAAGTCCGGCTCAGGAACAGATAGAGCAGGATATAGAAACGCTTGGCCATCTCCTTGGTGGCCTGATCCATGGAGCCCGAGACGTCCATCAGACAGAACATCACCGCCTGACTGGAAGGGACGGGCCGTTTGACGAAGTTGTTGAACTTGAGATCGAAGGTGTCAATAAACGGCACCGCATCAATCCGCCGTTTCAGCTCCCTGATCTCCTT
Source organism: Aeromonas sp. R10-2 (assembly GCF_040908445.1). Lineage (NCBI taxonomy): Bacteria > Pseudomonadati > Pseudomonadota > Gammaproteobacteria > Aeromonadales > Aeromonadaceae > Aeromonas > Aeromonas sp. R10-2. The sequence continues at coordinate 36,539 of NZ_JBFODS010000020.1, forward strand.
CTCGAGCAGTGCTATTTCGGCAAAGTGCTCGTTGGGATCGGTGGCCAGCAGAGCCAGCCGCTCTTCCAGTTCGTGCAGTTGGCGTTTCTTGCCCGCTTGCAGCGCCATGCGCCGCGCCAGCGAATTTTGCAGGGAACGCACCACGTTGATGTTGGCGGGCACCCCGTTTGAGGTGTAGCCCGCCCGATAGGTTTTGACCTCCATCAGCTGATTGAGCTGGGTTTTCTGCAGCCTGGGCAGCTCCAGATCTTCAAACAGCAGATCGAGATACTCATCCTTGGAGATCTGGAACACGAAATCATCGGCCCCTTCACCCTGATTGGATGCCTGTCCCTCGCCGGAACCCTGTCCGCCGCCCCCTCCTTTGGGACGGTCAATCTTGTCGCCGGAGACGAACTGGTCATTGCCGGGATGCACCATCTCCCGTTTACCACCGTGCCCCTGATGAAAATGGGGCTCGCCGATATCCTTGGTCGGGATGCTGATGCTCTCGCCCTTGTCTACGTCCTGAATGCTGCGCTTGGAGACAGCATCCGAGACCGCTTGTTTTATCTGCTTCTTGTAGCGGCGGATGAAGCGCTGCCGATTGACAGCGCTTTTGTTTTTGCCGTTGAGCCTGCGGTCGATAAAATGCGCCATAACTCCCCCTTGAACAGTCAGGGTCAGGATGACTTGCGTACCCTGAGATACCATTCGGAGAGCAGTCGCACCTGTTTGCGGGTGTAGCCTTTCTCCATCATCCGTTCGACAAAGTTATCGTGCTTCTTCTGCTCCTCGGCCGAGGTTTTGCTGTTGAAGGAGATAACCGGCAGCAGCTCTTCCGTGTTGGAGAACATCTTCTTCTCGATCACGGTGCGCAGCTTCTCGTAACTGGTCCAGTTGGGGTTACGGCCTGCATTGTTGGCCCGGGCACGCAGTACGAAGTTGACGATTTCGTTGCGGAAATCTTTCGGGTTGCTGATCCCGGCAGGTTTTTCAATTTTCTCCAGCTCGCTGTTGAGGGACGCTCTGTCAAACAGCTGGCCAGTTTCGGGGTCACGGTACTCCTGATCCTGGATCCAGAAGTCGGCGTAGGTGACGTAGCGATCGAAGATGTTTTGGCCGTACTCTGAGTAGGACTCGAGATAGGCGGTCTGGATCTCCTTGCCGATGAACTCCACATAGCGCGGGGTCAGATAGCCCTTGATGAACTCAAGGTAGCGATCGTGCAGCTCTTGCGGGAACTGTTCGCGCTCGATCTGCTGCTCCAGCACATAGAAGAGGTGCACCGGGTTGGCGGCCACTTCCGCGTGGTCGAAGTTGAAGACGCGGGAGAGGATCTTGAACGCAAAACGGGTAGAAAGACCATTCATCCCCTCGTCCACACCGGCGTAGTCGCGATACTCCTGATAGCTCTTCGCCTTGGGATCGGTGTCTTTGAGGCTTTCGCCATCATAGACCCGCATCTTGGAGTAGATGCTGGAGTTTTCCGGCTCTTTCAGCCGTGACAATACCGAGAATTGGCCCAGCAGCTCGAGGGTGCCCGGGGCGCATTTGGCCTCGGTCAGTTCGCTATTGACCAGCAGCTTCTCGTAGATCTTCACCTCTTCCGAGACGCGCAGGCAGTAAGGGACCTTGACGATGTAAACGCGGTCGAGGAAGGCCTCGTTGTTCTTGTTGTTGCGGAACTGCTGCCATTCGGATTCGTTGGAGTGGGCCAGCAGAATGCCGTCAAAGGGGAGGGCAGAGAGCCCTTCGGTACCGTTGTAGTTACCTTCCTGGGTTGCTGTCAGCAGCGGGTGCAGCACCTTGATAGGGGCCTTGAACATTTCCACAAACTCCATAACCCCCTGGTTCGCTTTACACAGCGCACCTGAGTAGGAGTAAGCATCGGCATCATCCTGGGCGAAGTGCTCCAGCATACGGATGTCGACCTTGCCGACCAGTGAGGAGATGTCCTGGTTGTTGTCATCACCGGGTTCCGTTTTGGCGATGGCAATCTGATCGAGGATGGAGGGGTTGACCTTCTCCACCTTGAACTTGGTGATGTCGCCGCCAAACTCGTGCAGGCGTTTTGCCACCCAGGGGGACATGATGGGACGCAGGTAACGGCGCGGGATGCCGTACTCTTTTTCCAGGATCTCCCCATCCTCTTCGATATCGAACAGGCAGAAGGGGTGATCGTTGACCGGTGAGCCCTTGATGCGATAGATGGGCACCTTCTGCATCAGGGATTTGAGTTTCTCTGCCAGTGAGGATTTACCGCCGCCAACGGGGCCCAGCAGATAGAGGATCTGTTTCTTCTCCTCCAGCCCCTGGGCGGAGTGTTTGAGGTAGGAGACGATCTGTTCGATGGCCTCTTCCATCCCGTAGAAATCCTTGAAGGCGGGATAGCGTGCCACGACGCGGTTGGAGAAGAGTCGGCTCAGTCTGGGGTTGGCTGAGGTGTCTACCATCTCCGGCTCACCGATGGCGGTCAGCAGACGTTCGGCTGCGGAGGCGTAGCAGGCTTTGTCCTGCTTACACATATCCAGGAACTCCTGGATGGTATATTCCTCTTCTCTCGCTTTTTCATATCGCTGTTGGTAATGCTCGAATATGCCCATAACTTTGCCCTCGTTATAGTCGCTTACCCTGAAAAAAGTGGATGACTGCTTTTGTGTTGTGCGCTTTTAAAGCCTAGTCAACAGACTCCAGTAATCCATCACGGTTGATAGGTTAAATTCTGAAGAAACCTGCCCGATCCTTTTGCGGGGAGGGTCAGTCAACAACACCGCTATGTTACTGACTGTTAAATTATTTTTGCCACGATAGTGAGGTAAATGTCAAAGACATAAAAAATAAATGTTTATGGGAAACAGGGAACTTATTGCGAAAAGATTAAGGGGTTTGACGAAAGGCAATGGGGCTGCGGGTTGGCGGGGTTATGGATGAGAATGTCATTACGTGAACGTCAACGTAAATCACTTTGTTTGGAGTTTTGGCTCTAATTTTTACATTGACGCTACATTTTGAGTGCCCTAGATTGGCGATGTGTGAGCAGCAAGACGCTTTAGCAAGAGAGTTGACTGTTGCCTCACCAAGCTCTGTTTAAGCACGTTTCCGTTGGCTTGACCCTCGCAACCGCGAGGGTCTTCTTTTTTTCGTCTGTAAACGCTTGTTTCTGCTGATGGCTATTGACGCCGCCGGCACTCATCTAGCAAGGGTAGGCTTGTTGCACTGCCGCCAGGACGCTGGCAAACGGGTGCGCGGCCAACTGGCCTGCGCCCGCCAGCGATTTGGCCTTGATCCGGCTGGTCAGCGGAGTGGCGATACCGCACAGGAAACGGGCCAGGACACGAGCATCCACCGAACCGGTTTTGGCAATCAGCGGATCGCACCAGGCACGGATCCCCGCCTCGTTTGGCATGGTCAGTGGGGGCAGGGGCGGGAGATGTGCCACCTCGTCGCGACAAACCGAACAGTGGCCACAATGAACCGGCGCCACCTCATCGGCAAAATAGCGGGCGAGGCGGTGGCTCAGGCACTCACTTGAGGTGAAAAAGTCGAGCATGGCTTGCAGTCTGGCCAGCTCGCTCCGCTCTTTTTGCAGGAACAGGGCGTGCAGGGCTTTTGCTTCCTGCTCGTTGTCCCACCCCTGACGGGTGATCCGGTAGACCTCGGTCATCTGTTTGCTTTCAAGCTCGATCCAGCCTTGCTGCTGCAGGTAGTCGAGCGCCGCAACCGCCCGCTGTCGCTCTCCCTGATAGCCCTGCCAGAGGGCGTCAAAGTCCATGGTGCACCAACTGCGGGCTTGCGGGGCACAGGCGAACAGCTGCTCCAGAAACTGGCGGCGTTCCGGATTGAAGCGGCTCACTATCTCGCCTTTATCCAGCACAAACTTGAAGCGGTAATCTGCGTAGTAGCTGTAGGCCGGGGTGATGATGCCCGCCATCTCCAGATAGACCAGCAGGGTTTTAAGGGGCAACTGGCGGATATTGGTGTCGTTGGATAGGCGTAGCAAGGTGAATTCCCACTCGTTCCCGCTCTGCTTGATGATGGCAAGGAGCTGGAGGATGGCACTCAAATCCGGCGTATCGCCGTAGACGAAGTTCTCCAGCACCGGCAGCTGGCTCTGGTTGGCCAGCACAATACAGCGCGATGGCTGGCCATCCCGTCCGGCGCGGCCAATTTCCTGGCTGTAGTTCTCGATGGATTTGGGCAGATCGTAGTGAATGACTCGCCGGATATCCGCTTTGTCGATACCCATACCAAAGGCGATGGTAGCGACGATGCAAGCCACCTTGCCCGCCATGAAATCGTGCTGGATCTGGCTGCGCAGCGCCGAGTCGAGTCCGGCATGATAGGCGTGGGCGTTGATCCCTTCTCTAACGAGTTGTTCGGCGCAGGCTTCGGCGGTGTGTTGCAAGGTGACGTAGACGATGGTGGGGGCCGCCGGATCGTTGGCCAACTCCTGCGCGAGCCAGCCATCCCGCGCGTCGGGCGACAGGGGAATGACCGCCAGATCAAGATTGGATCGGTAGAAACCGGTGACCACGACCCCCTCCGGTTCGATGCCGAATTTGGTCTGCATATCCTGAATAACCGCCGGTGTGGCGGTGGCCGTCAGCAGCAACACCTGCGGGATCTTCAGGTCATGGCGATAGCTCGGCAGCTTGAGGTAGTCGGGGCGAAAGTTGTGGCCCCACTCCGAGATACAGTGCGCCTCATCGACGACCAGCAGCGAGAGCGGCACTTGCTGGATAAAGCGGCGAAAGCGCTCGTTCTTGAGTCGCTCCACCGAGATCATCAGGATCTTGAGCTGGCCATCCAGCGCCTGCTGCATCACTCGTCGGCTCTCCTCCGGGCTCTGGCTTGAGTCGAGGGTAGCGGCGCTTATTCCCTTGCTTTTGAGGAAGGCGAGTTGATCGTGCATCAGCGCCAGCAGCGGCGAGATAACCAGGGTCAGGTGAGGCAGGGCGAGGGCTGGCAGTTGATAACAGAGCGACTTGCCGGCGCCGGTGGGAAAGATGGCGGCGGCACTCTGACCAGCCAGTACCCGGCTGATCACCGCTTCCTGACCTGGCCTGAGTGCGGAGAAACCAAAATATTGGTTGAGCAGGGATGGGATCATGGCAAGGCTCCGCGGCAAATGGGGGATGATAGCACAGCGATGCCGGTCACGGGTGACACAGGAATGGTCGTGAGGGTAAGGGCAGAGAGTGTCGATAAAACGTACAAAAATGGGTGTTGCGCTGTGGTTAAGGTTTTGTTGCGGTTTTTTGTGATGGAAACGGGATATTTTTTGGTGAGCCGCTGGAAAAAAAAGATGGCGAATGGGATATTCCGTCATGCAATCCGGTGACTGGCGGATCGGCCCGACAGAAGGCTGGCCACAGACACCACATTCGGGCGACAGGGGTCTTCCGATGAGTGGTTGCAGACAGGACTCATGATTCATGCACTACGGTGCTTAGGGACTTTTTTGATGACACAACAACACCCCCTCCTTCGGCTGGTCAATAGCACCAGTCTGGTCAGCCAGATCCTGGTTGGTCTGGTATTCGGTATCTTGCTGGCACTTTTTGCGCCCGAGTGGGCGAAAACGGCAGGTCTGCTCGGCAGTCTGTTTGTTGGTGCACTGAAAGCGGTAGCCCCGCTGCTGGTATTCGTACTGGTGATGGCGGCCATCATTGGTCACAAGCAGGGTCAGAAGACCAATATTCGCCCGCTGCTGGCGCTCTACCTCTTTGGTACTTTCTCTGCGGCCGTGGTCGCGGTGATTACCAGCTTCCTGTTCCCCTCCAACCTCCATCTGGTGGCCAATACTGCCGAGATCACCCCGCCAGGCGGGATCACCGAGGTGCTGCAGACCCTGCTGTTCAACGTGGTGACCAACCCGGTCAAGGCGCTGATGGATGCCAACTATATCGGGATCTTGGCGTGGGCCATCGGTCTGGGTATCGCCATGCGCCATGCCAACGAGAGCACCAAGGCGCTGATCACTGACCTGTCTCACGGTGTATCAGCCATCGTGAAAGCGGTGATCCGCTGTGCTCCGCTCGGGATCCTGGGTCTGGTTGCCTCCACTCTGGCAGAGACCGGCTTCGATGCCCTGTTTGGCTATGCTCAACTGCTGGTGGTGCTGATCGGCTGCATGCTGTTTATCGCCTTTGTGGTCAACCCATTGATCGTCTTCTGGAAGATCAAGCGCAACCCCTATCCGCTGGTGCTGACCTGCCTCAAAGAGAGCGGCGTGACCGCCTTCTTTACCCGCAGCTCTGCCGCCAACATTCCGGTCAACATGGCGCTGTGTGAAAAACTGCGCCTGCCCAAAGATACCTACGCGGTCTCCATCCCGCTGGGTGCCACCATCAATATGGCGGGTGCCGCTATCACCATCACTGTGCTCGCCATGGCGGCGGTACATACCCTGGGGATGGAAGTGGACATGGCAACGGCCATTCTGCTCTCCGTGGTCGCCACCATCAGTGCCTGTGGCGCTTCCGGTGTGGCGGGCGGCTCCTTGCTGCTGATCCCGCTGGCCTGTAGCCTGTTTGGCATCAGCAATGACATCGCCATGCAGGTGGTAGCAGTCGGCTTTATCATCGGCGTACTTCAGGATTCTGCCGAGACAGCGCTGAACAGCTCCACTGACGTGCTGTTCACCGCCGCAGCTTGCATGGCTGAAGATGAAACCCTGCTGGATATGGCTCCGGTACCGAGCCGCGAAGCCTGATCTCGTAACGCTTAGTTTCGTCACACACTTGCGCCCTCTTCGGAGGGCGCTTTTTATTGCCGGATTTGCTCTCTTTTCCTCTTTAAGCAGGCTCTTTGGCTGATGTGCCGGACATTCTGTCGCCCTTCTCCAGGGCGCTGCCTTATCTTTATCCCTTTGAGTTGTGCTTCCTCCTTCTGTTGTGTGTTACACATTTTTGTCTGTTCTGCTAACAGCCGATTGCTATGGCTTACCCCAGATCTTCAAGACAATCACATCATCACAGAAGAATGGAGGTGGCTGGCTGCGGCAGATGAACCCAACTCTGTAGTGGTCTAATCATCCCGGACACCATTTTAGGTGGTACAGTCGCCACCATGACCTGAGGTGTTCAATGACAAGATTACGTCGCTCATTTACTGCTGAATTCAAACTCGAAACCGCATCCCTGGTACTCGACCAGGGATACTCTGTCCCTGAAGCCAGCCGTTCACTGGATGTCGGTGAAACCGTACTGCGCCGCTGGGTTCAGCAACTGCAATCCGAACGCTGTGGTACAACCCCCATCGGAAAAGCACTGACTCCGGAGCAGCAAAAAATTCAGGAGCTGGAAGCC
>NZ_JBFODS010000021.1:0-81689 GCF_040908445.1 Aeromonas sp. R10-2
GGTTCATCGCGGCTTTCCGGGGAAGGCCGCCTTGATTTTCAGAAAAAAGTATTCTGAGTCCCTAAATCCATATGCCATGCGCTTTATCACTTTGATCTTGTTGTTCACCCCTTCCAGCACACTCGTGTGCATCGGGTAGTTTGCACTCGCCAGGATCCCCCGCATATATTTCGATAAATTTCGACCAAATCGTTGCAGCGGCGCTAGCCCGCTTTCCTTCACCTGCCGCATCCAGCTCCGCCATCGTCGCCATCCTTCCCACACGCTCGGCGCATACCAGATGCCCTTCAACCCCTCTTTCAGCACGTACACCATCGCCAGCGGTTGATTCGCCGCCAACAGCTCCTGCAACTTCACATCCTGTTTTTCACTCAACTTCGCCCGATTACGTAGCAGCAACCAACGCGCACTTTTGACCACTTTTCGCGCCGGTTTATCGCTTTTCAGTGCATTCGCCTGCTCCACTCGCACCCGGTCCACCACCTCTCGGCCATAGCGAGCCACCACGTGGAACAGGTCGTAGACCACCTCCGCCTGCGGGCAGTGTTGCTTCACCTCCAGGTCGAACGCCGTGTTCATGTCCATCGCCACCGCTTCAATCTGCTGGCATCGCTCGCCGAGCTGCTCGAAGAAGGGACGGATAGCGGCCCGGCTGTTGCCGTGCCCCACCCACAGGACGCGGATTCGCTCGGCATCCATGATCACGGTGGCATAGCGGTGTCCCTTGTGCAGGGCAAACTCATCCATCACCAGCCGCCGCACCTCCCCAAGTTCGATGGTGCCCACACTGGTCTGCAAACGGCGCTTGTCGATCTCCTTGATGGTGTGCCAACCGACCCCGGTGAGCTGGCTGACATGGCGGATGGGGAGGTACTGAACGAGCGCTTCAATCCAGCACTGCATGCGCCGGGTGAGGCGGGAGCCAGAGGGGAGCCAGTCGATATGTTCACTGACGCGACCACAGCGCAGACAGTCGACGCGGCGAACAGGCAGTTGTAACCAGACTTGTCGGTCAAATAGGTCTCGCTCACGCACCCGGCGGATACGTTGGTCGTGGATCAATGGCGTGGGTTGCAGGCATCGGCGACAACGGGGCAACAGGTCGGCGCGAGGCTCAAGGGTAAACAGGGTGTGATGGTTGGCAGAAAGCGCTTGGGCGATGACGGTATAACCTGGCCAGAAGGAGGCAATATCAATATGATGCACGGCGACAGCAGGGTGATGGTGGTGGTGTGTTTGGAGACAGCCAGTTTACCAGCACCCTGTCTGTCAACTTCCACTTCCCCAAGATCCCGCGAAGAACCTTTTTTTATGGGTAACGAAACGATGAAAGGGTTATTGATCGCTGATGACGATGGCAACCCGGCGGTTGGCGGCCCGGCCCTCTCTGGTCTTGTTATCCGCCAGCGGCATGGTCTCGCCACGGCCATGGATCTCCAGATTGGCTGGCTTCATGCCGACCGAGACCAGCACATCGGCCACCGACTGGGCCCGCTTCAGGGAGAGCTGCTGGTTGTAGCTGCTCTCACCGGTATTGTCGGTGTGACCATCCACCCGCGCCTTGTCCAACCCTACGCCAAGCAGTGTTTTACCCAGTTTTTCAACGGATTGACGCGTCTGGGGGTTGAGCGCCCCCACGTTGTTGGCAAACAGCACCCGGTTGGCCAGATCCAGCGTCCACCCCTCATCGGTCAGATAAAAGCCCTGCTCCTTGAGCACGGCGATTTGCTCCGGGGTCAACCCCTTGGGCGCGCTCTGGCAACCGGCCAGCAGCGACAACATCAACCCCAGCAGGGTCACTTTCAACAGGTGGGTGATCTTCATGGTTTGCTCCTTGTTTATGTTGTTATTCTTGCCAGTCAGGCGATGGTTTGCTGTTCACTGCGGCGCGCCCGTTTCGCCAGATACATGGCTGCATCGGCCTGATCACACAGCACGCTGGCACTCATGCCCGCCTGATAGACGGCAAAGCCGACACTCACCCCGGCCACCAGCTGACGACCGTCACGCAGCGCCACCGGTTCGCTCATCGCCTGCTGGATGCGGCCAATCACCTCTTCCACCTCATGCTGTCGCTGGAGTGGGCCAACCAGCACTGCAAACTCGTCACCACCGAGGCGAAACACCAGATCATCCGGACGCAGCTGATGTTGTACCCGTCTTGAGAGCGCGATCAGCACATCGTCACCGGCGTTGTGCCCCAGCGTGTCATTAATTTGCTTGAAGCGATCGCAGTCGAGATAGAGCAGCGCAAACCCCTCTTGCTCGCCGAGGGAGATGGCCTGCGCGAGCCGTGCTTCAAACAGGGCGCGATTGGGCAGTCCGGTGAGGGCATCGTGGGTCGCCTGATGGAGCAAGCTCGCATTCTCGCGGGCTTGCTGGGCCTGCCAGGCTTGCAATTCATCCAGCAGGGAGTTGAAGTCATCCCCCAGCTCGTTTAGCTCAACGATATCGGCCGGTGGCGCCCGCATCCCCAGGGTGCGTTGTCGGCGTACCGAGTGGGCGACAAGTGCCAGTTTGCGCAGCGGTGCGGTGATGGAGACCTGCATCCGGTCAGCCACATAGAGTGCCACCATGGCGCTCAGCATCAGACAAACCACCATCACCAGCAGCGCCGAGAGCAAAAACAGCAACAGGTATTCACCGTGGCCGCGCAGCTCGATGGTGGCGATCTGCTCACCACCCCGCAGCATGGGGAGTTTGACAGGCCCCGGCATCAGCAGTTGGGCCAGATAGTCTTCGAGCGTCACCAGCGGGTTGCTTCTGGGGCGCTCCCAACTGGCGAGCAGCTGGCCATTGGTCAGCACGATAGTGGCTTCAGCCACCTCTTCCTTGGCAACGATGCCACTGAGCGCCTCGCTCGCCGCCTCCTCATCGTGGAACACCACCGCAGCCTCAGCGCTGTAGCTGATGGCGCGTGCTACCAGCTCCAGATTGTGGTCGGCGTAAAAATGCACTACCAGCAGGGCCACCAGTGTAAAAAAGAGTCCCGCCACGCTGACGGCTGTGATGGCGGCCACCAGATGGGTTCGCCCCAGGCTCTGACGCAGGGTCAGACGGCGGGGAGCCGCGCTCACCTGTCGTCTCATGGAACCCCCTTGTCGGCATGGGCCAGCTTGAGCACGGCGGGATGCACCCGCACGCCGCTCAGGGCCAGGGCATCGAGGTTCACTTTAAACCGCACTCGCACGCTGTCCGGCGAGGTCTGCAGGCAGAACACCGAGCTGGTGGAACAGTCGTGGTTGTATTCGCTGATGCTGAGCACTGGGTGTCCCTGCAGGCGGGCAAACAGCGCAATCCGGGTCGGCTCGTCGAGTACCCCCAGATAGAGCACATCGCAGTGATCGCTGATGGCCGGATCGCTCGCCTCGTAACGATGGACCTGCACGGTACGGCCATTGGCCTGACGATCGATGGTAAAGAGGGCGCCGGCATATTCGGTCGGCGCCGCCACACACATGCGCAGCACCGCAGGCTCGGTGGGCCAGCGGGTGTAACTCATGATATCGAGCACCAGCTCCCTGACCGCCGTCGCCCGGCTCTCCGCGGCCGTTTCCGCCAGCGCGCGGGGCAACAGCAGGCCAAACGCAACCAACAGGAGCGCCAGACGGGCAGTTAAACGGGGGGAAAAGAGTAACAGCATGATCGGGAGGTGGTCGCCTTGACAATACCGCTGCTATGGCATTGCGGTTCGGGTACATGACCCCAGATAGTAAGTTGGCTGACACTGGCCTGACAAGTCTCACCCCGCCATCGACTACAGAGTTCGTGTAAAGAAAACGGAGAGCCCGTCTGGTAACGGGCTCTCTGGTGGCAGGCAGCAAGGTGGAAATCACTTCTTGCTGATGCCGTATTCCCGCAGCTTGTTGGCGATGGCGGTATGCGACACGCCCAGGCGTTTGGCCAGCTGGCGCGTCGACGGGAAGGCGGGATAGAGCCGGGCCAGCAGCTGGCTCTCGAAGCGCTTCACCGCATCGTCGAGATTCCCCTCAAACCACTCGTCGATCAGCGGCATGGTATCGGCCGCCACCGGCAGGTCGATCTGCTCGGGCCCCAGCTCATCCCCTTCCAGCAGGGTCATGGCACGGTAGAGACAGTTGCGCAGCTGACGCACGTTGCCCGGCCAGCGATAGGCGGTCAGGTAGTCGGCCATGTTGCGGGTAAAGCGCGGACGGGGTCGCTGCAACTCGCTGGCAAAGCGGGAGACAAACTGCTGGGCCAGCACCATGATGTCCGCCTTGCGCTCGCGCAGGGGGGGCAGTGCCAGACTCAGCACGTTGAGGCGATAGTAGAGATCCTCGCGGAAGGTTCCTTCGTGCACCAGATCCAGCAACTGCTTCTGGGTGGTGCAGATGAAACGCACGTTGACCTTCACCTCCTGCTCGTCACCGACCCGGCGGAACACCCCATCCTGCAACACCCGCAGGAACTTGGTCTGCAGATGGGGAGACATGTCGCCGATCTCGTCCAGCATCAGGGTGCCGCCACTCGCCAGCTCCAGCACGCCGCGCTTACCCTCGGTGTTGTTGCCAAAGGCACCGGGGGCATAACCAAACAGCTCGCTCTCGGCCACGTTATCGGGCATGGCGGCGCAGTTGAGGGCCATAAAGGGGTGACTGGAGCGCAGGCTGGCCCCGTGACAGGCACGGGCCAGCAGTTCCTTGCCGGTGCCGGTCTCGCCGACAATCAGCAGCGGCGCGTCCTGCATCGCCAGTTTGCGCGCTTGCGACAGCACCTCTTTCATCTTGGGACTCTCGGCCTGCAGATGCTCGAAGCCCCCCACTTCCACCGCATGGAGCGCGCTGAAGTGCAGGCCGACCCGACGGGCAGATTTGAGCACCACCACGGCACCGGCCAGCGCCTGCTTGCCGCGGGCTTCTGCCACGAACAGCGGCATCAGATCCGCCAGATACTCTTCGCCATTGAAACTGAGCTTGCAGGTCTGTGGCTTGATCTCGCTCGCCTCCAGCCAGCGGGTGAAGGAGAACCCCTTGACCAGCGAACCGAGCGCCACGCCGCGCACCTCCTCCACCGGCAAGCCGAGGGTGGTGAGGGCCGACTGGTTGGCCTGGGTCACCTTACCCTTGCTGTCGAGAGAGAAAACCAGATCCGGCAGCGCCTTGAGCAGCGCCTCGATCTCGTGGTGCTCTCGCTCGGAAGGCATGTAAGGGATGGTCTTGACGTCGTAGACGCCGGGAATACGGCGGATCTCCGGCATCAGGTGCTGAAAATCACTGAACTCCAGCTCGGGAAAGTTGAGATAGATGATGCCTGAGGTATCTATTTCGATGCCGCGCAGATCGATATTGTGCTCCACCAGGCGGTCGAGCAGTTCCCGGGTCAGGCCCAGGCGGTCTTCACAGCTGACTTCAAGACGCATTCGGGACACACTTCCTAGCTAACTCTATGAATGAGCGGATAATACAGTCTCGATCCCCCCAGTGCGAGCGCCAGCCCATAAAAATGCGGGCCTGCCCCGCTTTCGCAGGCAGGCCCGGGTCAACCAATGACGCTGGTGTGGGGCGCCATTACCGGAGTAACTGATCGGTACGCGCAGCCATGATGAAGTCGTTGCGGTGCAAGCCGCCAATCTTGTGGGTCCACCAGCTGACGGTCACCTTACCCCACTCGGTCAGGATGGCGGGATGGTGGAACTCCGCCTCCGCCAGCTCCCCCAGGCGGTTGGTAAACGCCAGCGCCTCCTTGAAGTTGCGAAACGTAAATTCCCGCCGCAGTTGCAGCGCCCCCTCCACCACCAGCGGTTGCCAGTCGGGAATCAGCTGCATCAGCTCGCGCAGCTCCTCATCGCTCACCTTGGGGGCATCGGCGCGGCACGCTTCACACTGCTGACTGGCCAGTTCGGACATGGGTGACTCCTGCTTGAATTAATGAAAAATTAATGAAAATGAAATAGGGTTGTTTGCTGTTGGTCAGCTCGCCTGCTTGCCAGTGGCAACCTCAAAGCGCGGCGGATAGAGGCCCAGCCGACTGGCCTCGGCCAGCGCAGCCATGATCTCCTCCCCGCTCAGCTGGTAGAGCTGGTCGAGAGTCGGCAGCACAAAATAGGTGGGCTGCATAATGTCGATGCGATACGGGGTGCGCAACACGGTCAGCAGATCGAAAGATTGCAACAGCGGCTTACCCGAGAGGGCATAGGTAGTCTCGCCGATGGAGGAGAGAATGCCGCCACCGTAGATACGCAGCCCGTCCGGCGTTGCCAAGAGGCCAAACTCCACGGTGAACCAGTAGAGCCGCGCCAGAAAGACCCGTTGTTCCTTGCTCGCCTGTTGCCCCAACTGACCGTAGAGGTGGGTAAAGTGGGCAAAGGCCGGATTGGTCAGCATGGCGCAGTGGCCAAAGATCTCGTGAAAGATATCGGGCTCTTGCAGGTAGTCGAGCTCGTCCCGGCGCCGGATAAAGGTCGCCACCGGAAACTGGCGATTGGCCAGCAGGGCGAAGAAGCGATCGAACGAGATAAGTGCAGGTACTGCCGCCACCGACCAGCCGGTCGCAGGCTGCAAGACGGCGTTGATCTCGGCCAGCTGGGGGATGCGATCACGGGGCAGCCCCAGTCTGTCGAGACCGGCCAGATACTCGTCACACCCCTTGCCATCGAGAGCGGCGAACTGACGTTCGATCAGGACCTGCCAGGTGCCGTGCTCTTCGTTGCTGTAGTGAATCACCCCGTCAGCATCCGGCTGGTGGGCGGTGTAGAAGGTTGCCATAGCGGTTCCATCCTCTGGCGCCACATCAGGCGCCTTGCCGTTTCATCACGGCTTCACTGTAACGAAATGGCAACAAAAAAAGCAGCCGACCCATGAGTCGGCTGCCGGAAACAGTTGTAAATAAATTGTGACAACCGCTATTAATCTCCAGCAGCCATCAAGGCTTATTGAGATACCCCGCCAGCTGGCCGATCAGCCGCTTGCGCAACTCGCCGAGTTTGGGTTTCTCGTCCGCACACCAGGGCAGCGGGCGGCACGCCTCTATGGTGCGCAGGCCAAGGCGAGCGGTGAGCAGCCCGGCCCCCACCCCTTGTGCGGCGCGGGCAGAGAGCTTGGCGGCAAACTCGGCGCCCAGCAAGTCCATCCCCACCTCGGTCACCAGCTCGGTGGCACCGGCGTAGAGCATGTTACGAAACACCTGACGGATGAGGCGTATGCGGCTCCAGTAGCCAAGTTCGATGGCATAGACATCGGCGATATCCTCGATCATCCGCAGGTTGCGCCACAACATCAGCATCATGTCGACGGTGGCGAGCGGGCTGAGCGCCACCAGCACAGCGGCCTCCCCCGACCATTTGGCCACCCGCGCCTGTGCCAGCTTGTCGCGCTCGGCGAGCACCAGCTGGCTATAGAGGGTCAGCACTTCCCGATCGCTGTGGCTCTCGTCGAGCTGAGCCAGCCAGGTCTGATACCCCTCGCGCCCCTTGTCGCCACTTTTGACCGCCAACCCTTCGCAAAAGGCTTGCCCCTGCCCGACTCCCTGATGGGCCAGCAGATCCTCGGCCCGCGAGCGCACATCCTGGCGCCGCTTGAGGGTGCGCAGGCGCAGCCACTCGCGCCCCACCACCCCGGCGGTGCCCGCCGCCACCAGCGCCGAGGCTGCAAGCCAGGCGCTGCCCCAGAGCGGGGTGGTGAGGAATTGATCGTAAAGAAAGGCGCCATACTGGCCCAACGAGAGCAGACCGACCGCCCCCAGCCCCCACGCCAGCAGCCGATGACGGCGACGCGGTTTGCTGACGAGGGCGCTCTCCACCTCGGTGAAATCGTCCAGCTCGTCGAGGCGCTCGAAGCTCGCCTCCTCCAGCCGCTGGGCCGTTGCGGGCGGTCGCTCGTCACTGGCCACCGTCATGGCAGGCTCAAGGATCACCTTGCCCTGCAGCGGTGGCCGCTCTTTTATCTGATCGTTCATCGCATTGTTCTCCTGTGCGCAGCCTTCGGCTCAGGTGCCAAGACCGCACACCGTTATTCGAGGTGATCCCCGAGCAGAAACTCCAGCGCCGCATCGAGCCGGATATGGGGCAGCGCCTGATGGGCGCTCATGGGCATGGGGCGAAACGCCTGAAAATCAAAGCCCTGACTGTTCCACCACTGCGCGGGCGGAATATGGGGCGGCACCTCCCCGGGGAAGAGCAGCAGCGGCTCACCGCTTAGGCTGGTGCCGCGGATGGCGGGAAACTCGCGGCCATTGGCCACCCCCTTGCCCACCTCGGTCGCCTTGATGGCGGCGAGCGCCAGACACTCGGTAGTGATCCCCTCGAAACGGGCCTGGCCGCGGCCGCTGCGCACCAGATGCTGGAGCAGGGAGACCATGGGCGCATGCTGTTCGGGGGTGACGTGATCGGCCTTGCTCGCCACAAACAGCAGTTTGTCGATACGGGGCGAGAAGAGCCGCCGCCACCAGTTGCTCTTGCCGTAGGCAAAGCTCTCCATGATGCGGGCGATGGCCTGCTGCATGTCACCAAAGCTGGCTGCCCCGGCGTTGAGGGGCTGCAGGCAATCCACCAGCACGATCTGGCGATCGAAACCGGCAAAGTGCTGCTCATAAAAACCCTGCACCAGATGCTGCTTGTACTGCTCGAAGCGCTGCCTGAGGGTGGCGTAGAGGGTGCCATCGGCAGGCTCGCCGGCGGGCATCTCCCACACCCAGGGGACAAATTGCAGCATGGGGGCACCGGCATACTCCCCCGGCAAGACGAAGCGACCGGGCTGGATCAGGTGCAACCCCAACTCCTGTTTGCAGGCGTGCAGATAGGCGGTGTAGCGCTCGGCTAGCTCAGCCACCGGCCGCTCTTCGAAGCGCTGATCGACCTGCCACCCGGGTGTCAGCCAGCTGGCGGCAAGTGCCTGCAGCTCTGGGCGACGAAGCTGCTCGCGCACCTGTTCGCTCCACTGCTCGTAGCTCATCTCAAGGAGCGGCAAGTCGAGCAGCCACTCCCCGGGGTAGTCCACCAGATCCACGTAGAGGGTGGAGATCTCCCCCAGATGCTTGCGCAGAGGATGACGGGTGCGATAGCGAATTTCGAGCCGCACTTCGGCCACGCCGCGGGTGGGCTCTGGCCAGGCCGGTGGATCGCCAAATAGGGAATCGAGGCCGCGCTCGTAGGCAAAGGTGGGAATGTGGGCATTGAGCTGCGGCACCCGGCGAGCGCCGAGAATGCGCCCCTGACGCAGGGCATCCCACAACGGCAAACGGCCATCGATGGCCGCGTGTTCCAGCTGGTTGACCAGCGCCGTGATAAAGGCGGTTTTGCCGCTGCGAGAGAGGCCGGTCACCGCCAGCCGAATATGGCGATCCCGCACCCGGTTCACCACGTCGTTCGCCTTGTGTTGCAGGCGAGTCAACTTCTGTTCCAGTTTATTGAGTATCAAGGCTTGACCCGTTCTCCCTTGGTGGTTGCATCTGGATAGCTGGTGTCGATGGTGGCGCATCACGGGAGGCGCCGCCATCGACATGGGGGCTTCAGCAAGAACTACAGCTTGCGAAATTCCCGCTGCAGGGTGAACTCCCTGGAGGTCACCAGCTTCTCGATCCGCTGAACTCTGGGCTCCAGCGCGTCAAGTTCCTGCGCGATGCGGCCCAGCGCCTGATGAGGGGTGATCCCCGCCTGCCAGCTGCGCGCCTTCATCCGCACCTCGGCAAAGTCGGCATCCTCTTGCGAATAGAGGGTGACCGGCTTTTTATCGAGCAAGAACCAGGCAGCGATATAGGCGGTGAAGGTAATGAAACCGGCGAAGATAAGGCCACTGATGGCGAGCAGCCGCACGATCCAGGTCTCCACCCCGAAATACTCAGCCAAACCGGCACAGATCCCGGCTATCTTGCCACGCTGGGGATCGCGATAGAGGTTACGCCCTTCACGACTGACACTGCTCATACCTTGTTCCTCCAACCGGGTACTTCCGCATCCAGAATCGACTCCAGCGCGCCCACTCGCTCCTGCATCTTCTCGGTGCGAGCCAGCAGCCCTTGTAGCTGTTCCCGCTCGCTATCGGCAAGACCGGCGCCAATCCGCCCCTTGGCACGATAGTGCAGCACCAGCCAGATGGGAGCTACCACCACCATGAAGACCACCATGGGAACCATCAATACGCCCAGCAGATCTTCCATCTGTTACTCCCCCTGTTTGCCTTCGCTTTTGCTGTCGCCCTGGCCCAGCTTCTGGCGCATCGCCTCCAGCTCGCGGCTGATCTGGTCATCCACTTCCAGTTCGGCAAACTGCTGCGCCAGCGCCTTGTCGGACTGACCCAGATCGGCGCGCGCTTCCATTTCGTCGATGCGACGCTCCATCCGCTCAAACTTGCTCACCACCGCCTGGCTCTCGCCACGGGCTACCTGACTCTGCACATTGAGACGGCTGCTGGCCGCTTCGGTGCGAATGGCCATCGCCTTTTGACGGGCGCGGGCATCTTCCAGCTTGGCTTCGAGCTGACGGATCTCTTCACCCAGCTTCTCGATGCCGCTGTCGACCGCTTGCTGCTCGCGGTAGAGGGTCTCTGACAACTCGGTCTGTTTCTTCTTCTCGATAAGGGCGGCGCGGGCCAGATCTTCACGCCCCTTGGTCAGGGCCAGCTCGGCCTTGGCTTGCCACTCGTCGACCCGCTCCTGATGACGGGCGACCTGACGGCCAATCTCTTTCTGGCTGGCGAGGAAGCGGGCCAGATTGGAGCGCTCCTTGACCAACTCGTCCTCCATCTCCTGGATGATCAGGCGCACCATCTTCTGGGGATCTTCTGCCTTGTCGAGCAGGGCCGTCAGGTTGGAATTGATGATGTCGGCCAGACGGGAAAAAATACTCATGATTGCACTCCTGTTATTGGCATGGCGTTGTTTCTCCATTGACAATGGCAACTTGTGTGCCAATCTGGAACAAAATTTAACTTGTTGATTTATATGGGGCAGAATAGCCGGATTGCAAGATGCCTCGAGCAAGAGATGATTAAAATCACCAACTTTTGGTAAGATTGACCAGCTTTTACAACTGACAGGGATCACTATGACCACGGCCACGGAAAGCCTGCTGGGGGAATCCAACGCATTTCTCGAGATCATTGAGCAGGCCTCACGGCTCGCCCCGCTGCGCAAACCCGTGCTGATCATCGGTGAGCGGGGGACGGGCAAGGAGCTGATCGCCCACCGCCTACATTATCTCTCGGCGCGCTGGGATCAAAGCTTTGTCACCATCAACTGCGCTACCCTGAGCGAGAGCCTGCTGGAGACCGAACTGTTCGGTCACGAGGCGGGATCGTTTACCGGTGCAGCCAAGCGCCATCAGGGCCGCTTCGAGCGGGCCGATGGCGGCACCCTCTTCCTCGACGAGCTGGCCACCACCAGCGCCCGGGTGCAGGAGAAGCTGCTGCGGGTCATCGAGTATGGCGAGTTCGAGCGGGTGGGCGGGGCCAAGCCCCTCAAGGTGGATGTGCGGCTGGTCTGCGCCACCAACGAGGATCTCCCTGCGCTGGCCAACAAGGGTCAGTTTCGCCACGATCTGCTCGACCGGCTCGCGTTTGATGTGATCACCCTCCCCCCCTTGCGGGAGCGGCGGGAAGATATCCTGATGCTGGCGGAGCACTTCGCCCACAGCATGACCCGGGAGCTGGGCTATCCGCTGTTTGCCGGTTTCTCGCGCAAGGCAACCCAGCTGCTGCTGGATTACCACTGGCCGGGCAACGTGCGGGAGCTGAAGAACGTGGTGGAGCGCAGTATCTATCGTCAGGGCAATCCCCAACTGCCGCTCTCGCCCCTGGTGCTCAACCCGTTTGATTCGCCATGGCGACCACAGGTCACGCAACCTGCGCAAGAGGCCCGAAGCGAGGTACAATCTGCATCCCCCCTCGCCTTGCCGCTCGATCTCAAGCAGGCGGTGGCGGAGTACGAGATTAATTTACTCAAGCAAGCGATGCAGCAATCCCAGTATAATCAGCGCAAAGCCGCTCAACTGCTGGCCTTAAGCTATCACCAGTTCCGTGGCATGCTACGCAAATATCAGCTGCTGGATGGCGATAACGATGCAGAACAAGAGTGAAGGAGCGCGGTTGATGCCGACTCCAGCAACACGCCAGCCTTCGCGCTGGCACATTTGTATCAAAACGTGCGTACAAAACCCCTATAAGAACATGGTTCAACAATGAGAATGCTCACACCCTTGCTGCTGGGTCTGCTGGTGCTGGTCACCGGCTGCCAGAAGCAACCCGAGGCCTCCAAAACCGGACTCATCTATTGTGCTGAGGGATCCCCCCTCTCCTTCAATCCCCATGTTTCCAACTCCGGGGTGACACTGGATGCCAGTGCCCGTCCGCTCTACGACCGCCTGCTGGAGGTGAACCCCAACACCCTGGCGCTGGAGCCGGCGCTCGCCACCAACTGGCATGTCAGCGAGGATGGCCTCACCTATACCCTGACCCTGCGCAAGGGGGTGACGTTTCACCATACCCCCTGGTTCAAGCCCACCCGCACTTTCAATGCCGATGACGTGGTCTTTACCTATGCCCGCCAGCTGGACGAGCAGCACCCCTATCACAATGTCTCCGGCGGCGATTACCCCTACTTCTACAGCCTGGGGCAAGATCTGCTGATCAAGCGGGTGAGCAAGAAGGGGCCGCAGACGGTGGTATTCGAGCTGAACCAGCCGAACGCCTCCTTCCTCGCCACCCTGGCCAGCGACTATGCGGTGATCCTCTCCGCCGAATACGCCGAGCAGATGTTGCAGGCGGGCACCCCTGCCCTGCTGGATAGCCGCCCCATCGGCACCGGGCCGTTCAGCTTCAAGGAGTATCGCCACAACGAGTTCATTCGCTATCTGCGCCATCCCGGCTATTGGGGCGGCGATGCCAAGATTGAACAGCTGGTCTACGACATTACCCCCAAATCCGCCAAACGGCTGGCCAAGCTGCTGACCGGCGAGTGCGACGTGATGAGCACCCCTTCCGCCAGCCAGCTCTCGGTGATCAAGCAAAATCCGGCGCTGAGCCTCTCGGTCCAGTCGGGGATGAACGTCGCCTTTTTGGCCCTCAATACCCGCAAGCCGCCGTTCAACAACGTCAAGGTGCGGCAGGCCATTGCCAGCGCCATCAATATCGACAACCTGCTTCAGGCGGTCTATTTCGATACCGGCCTGCCCGCCAACAGCCTGCTGCCGACCCTCTCATGGGGGTACAACCCCAGCCTGCCCGAGCGCAAACCCGATCTGAAACGGGCGCGCCAGCTGCTCAAGGAGGCGGGTCTGGAGAAAGGGTTCGAGATGCAGGTGCTGGTACAACCGGACGCCCGCCCCTACAACCCGGATGCGGTCAAGACCGCCCAGCTGATCCGCAGCGATCTGGCCAAGGTCGGGATCAAGCTCAAGATCGTGCAACGGGAGTGGCCGGTGATCGAAGGCCGCCTCACCAAGGGGCAGTACGACAGCCTGCTCTCTGGCTGGATTGCCGACAACGCCGACCCGGACAACTTCTTCCGCCAGTTGCTGAGCTGCTCGGCAGTGGAGCGCGGCAACAACTACAGCCGCTGGTGTAGCCCGGCCTTCGATCAGTTGCTGGATGATGCGGTCACCACGCCCCAGCTCTCGTTCCGGCTGCGCAACTACTACTATGCCCAGACCCTGCTTAACGAACAGCTGCCGCTGATCCCGCTGGCACACGCCTTGCGTACCCAGGTCAGCCGCAGCGACATCGAGGGGCTGACGCTGATGCCCTTTGGCGGCACCTCCTTCAACCAGGCTCACAGGGAGTAAGCATGCTTCTATACACCTTGCGCCGCATCAACCTGCTGCTCATCACCCTGCTGGCGCTGACCTTTGTTGCCTATCTGCTGGACTATCGGCTGATCGGCCATCAGCTCAGCTTCTGGAGCGGCTATCCCGATTTCCTGCGCCGCATTTTCGCAGGTGACCTGGGGCTCTCCAGCGTCTCCGGACTGCCGGTGCTGGACGAGATCCGCCACTACTTCCCGGCGACCCTGATCCTCTGTCTGGCGGCGTTCGCCATCTCGCTGCTGGTGGGGATTCCTCTCGGCACCCTGGCGGCCCTGTCACAGGGCAAGACGCTGGATCTCTCCATCATGACTGCCGGTCTTATCGGCTATGCGGTGCCGGTGTTCTGGCTGGCGCTGCTGGTGGTGATGCTCTTTTCGCTGGATCTCGGCTGGCTGCCAGCCTCCGGGCAGATCAGCCTGCTCTACGACGTCCCCCCCATCACGGGCATCGTGGTGATCGATGTGCTGCTCAGCAACGAACCCTGGCGGCAAGCGGCGCTGCACGATGCCCTGCGCCACCTCATTCTCCCGTCACTGGTGCTGGCGGTGGTGCCCACCACCGAGGTGATCCGCCATGTGCGCAGCTCCCTCATCGACGTGATGAAGCAGAACTACATCAAGGCGGCGGCGAGCCGGGGCCTTTCCAAGGCGCAGATCGTCTGGCGCCATGGTCTGAAGAACGCCCTGCCGCCGGTACTGCCGCTGCTGGGTCTGCAGCTAGGCAGCGTACTCACCTCCGCCATGATCACCGAGGTGGTGTTCGAGTGGCACGGGATCGGCCGCTGGCTCATCAGCAGCATCGCCCTGCAGGATTACGCCGCCATTCGCGGCGCGACCCTGGTGGTGGCCAGTTTCGTGATCCTGACCAGCGTCAGCACCGAGTTGCTGACCACCCTTATCTATCCGGCACGGCGCAAAGAGTTGTATGCCAAACAAGATTGAACGCGCTCATGGCGTGACCAGGAGCCAGGTATCCTATGCAAGATAAATCGAACATCTATCCCGAGCTCAAGATCCTCTCACCCCTTGAGCAGACGTGGGCCTCATACAGCCGCAATCCGTTGGCGATGGCGGGGCTCTGGTGCTTTTTGCTGTTGCTGTTCATCACGCTGGTGGGGCCGCTGGTCGTCCCCTACGGCATCGATGAACAGCACACCGACAAGCTGCTGCTCGCCCCCTCCTGGGCGGCGACCGGCAACATCGACTACTTCCTCGGCACCGACGATCTGGGGCGCGACATGCTCTCCCGGCTGGTGGTAGGGGCGCGTCTCACTTTTGGTTACGCGCTGGTCGTTGTGGTGATCGCCATGGTGGTGGGCTCCGCCATCGGTATCCTCGGCGGCATGAGCAAGGGGCTTAAATCGAGCGTGCTGCACCACCTGCTCGATACCCTGCTCTCCATCCCCTCCCTGCTGATGGCCATCATCATGGTCGCCATCATGGGGCCGGGTTTTGGCAATACCCTGATAGCCATTACCCTGGCGTTGATCCCGCCCTTTATCCGGGCCACCTACAACGCAGTACATGCCGAGATGCAGAAGGAGTACATCACCGCCAGCCGTCTCGATGGCTCGCCCCCCTTCCGGATCATGCGTCTGGCTATTTTGCCCAACATTGTCGAAACCCTGGTGGCCCAGACCACCCGCACCTTGTCGGCAGCCATTCTCGATATCTCGGCGGTCGGGTTTCTCGGTCTAGGCGCCCAGTCTCCCCAACCGGAGTGGGGCACCATGCTGGCCGATTCGAGCGACCTTATCTATCTCGCCCCCTGGACTGTCACCCTGCCCGGCATCGCCATCCTGTTCAGCGTGCTGGTGACCAATTTAGTTGGTGAAGGCATTCGTGAAGCACTCAAAGAGGGGAATGACTGATGCCGCTGCTCGATATTCGCAATCTCACCATCGAGATCGACACCCCGCAAGGCAAGGTCAAGGCGGTGGACAAGGTGAGCCTGACCCTGACCGAGGGGGAGATCCGCGGTCTGGTGGGTGAATCCGGCTCCGGCAAGAGTCTGATCGCCAAAGTGATCGTCGGCATCGAGAAGGACAACTGGACGGTACGTGCCGACCGGATGCGCTTCAACGACATGGATCTGCTGACCATGGCCCCCAAGGAGCGCCGTCGCATCATGGGTCGCGAGATCGCCATGATCTTCCAGGACCCCATCAGCTGTCTCGACCCCTCCGAGGAGATCGGCACCCAGCTGGAAGAGGCGATCCCGACCGATTCGTTCGAGGGACAATTCTGGCAGCGCTTCCAGTGGCGCAAGAAGAAGGCCATCGCCCTGCTGCACCGGGTAGGCGTCAAGGATCACCGCAAGGTGATGCGCGCCTATCCCCACGAGCTGTCGGATGGCATGTGCCAGAAGGTGATGATCGCCATGGCCATTGCCAACCAGCCGCGTCTGCTGGTAGCCGACGAGCCCACCAGCGCCATGGAGTCCACCACCCACTCCCAGATCCTGCGACTGCTGGACAAGATGAACAAGCTGGGTAATACCACCATCCTGATCATCAGTAACGATATCGCCGCCATCGCCAATCTGACTGATACCATCAACGTGATGTATTGCGGCCAGATGGTGGAAGTGGGCACCCGGGAGCAGATCCTCGAAACCCCGCATCACCCCTATACCGATGCCCTGCTCAAATCGATCCCCGACTTTGACAAGCTGGTGCGCCACAAGTCGCGCCTCGAGACCCTGCCCGGCGTCATCCCGCCGCTGCAACACCTGCCCATCGGCTGCCGTCTGGGGCCGCGCTGCCCCTACGCCCAGAAGCAGTGCGTGCAAACTCCGTTGATGAACAAGATCAAGGGCCATCAGTTCAGCTGCCACTTCCCGCTGAACATGGAGGAGCCCAAAAAATGATGACCGTTAATGCCCCCATGAAGGAGCCCCGCTTGTGATCGAGCCATCCCTGTTGCAGGTCAGAGGCCTTAGCAAAACCTACCAGAACCGTACCGGTCTGTTTCGTCGTCAGGCGGTAGAGGCGATCAAGCCCCTCTCGTTTGACCTCGAAGTGGGCCAGACCCTCGCCATCGTCGGCGAGGCAGGCTCCGGCAAGAGCACCCTCGCCCGCATTCTGGCTGGCATGATCGAACCCACCAGCGGCGACATCGCCATCGACGGCCAGCTGATGGTGCATGGCGATTACCAGACTCGCTGCAAACTGCTGCGGATGATTTTTCAGGATCCCAACACCTCGCTGAACCGCAAGATCCGGGTCGGCCAGATCCTGGAAACCCCGCTGCGTCTCAACACCGAGATGACCGAGGAGGAGCGCCGCGAGAAGGTGGTGCAAACCCTGCGCATGGTGGGGATGCTGCCGGACCACTCCCTGTTTTATCCGCAGATGCTCTCCTCCGGTCAGCAACAGCGGGTGGCGCTGGCACGCGCGCTGATCCTCAACCCCAAGATCGTGGTGGCCGATGAGGCGCTCTCCACCCTGGATATCTCGGTGCGCTCCCAGATCATCAACCTGCTGCTGGAGATGCAGGAGACCATGGGGCTGAGCTATGTGCTGGTAGCCAACGATTTGGGCATCGTCAGCCATATCAGCGACGAGGTGCTGGTGATGCACGAAGGTCGGGTGGTGGAGCGCGGCAAGACTCTCAAGGTGTTTGCCGATCCCCAGCATGAGGTGACTCGCCGTCTCATCCAGAACTACAACAACGAATACCGTAAATAGAGAGGCGCTGGCCGCTTCCCTTGCCGCTGTGTTTCGCCGAGCTCACTCGGCGAGATCAAAAAAGCCCACTGCATGCAGTGGGCTTTCTGTTACCGGCGTTGCTGCTTAGGCTTGCAGCAGCAGACGGTTGATGCGGGAGACGAAGCTCGCCGGATCGTTCAGCCCGCCCTGCTCGGCCAGCTGGGCCTGTTCGTGCAGCAGGGTGACCCACTCACCGAATAGAGCCTCGTCTTCAATGGTGTCGAGTTTCTTCACCAGCGCGTGATCAGGGTTGAGCTCCAGAATGTACTTCTGCTCCGGTACCGGCTGGCCGGCCGCGCGCATCAGCTTGATCATCTGGGTGCTCATACCGTAGGCGTCGGTGACGATGCATGAGGGGGAGTCGGTCAGACGGTGGGTGACACGCACCTCTTTCACTGCATCGCCCAAGCTCTTCTTGACCCGCTCCACCAGACCGGCGTTGGCCTTTTCGGCCTCTTCCTGGGCCTGCTTGGAGGCTTCGTCTTCCAGATCGCCGAGATCCAGTTCGCCACGGGTGACGGAGATAAGCTGCTTGCCGTCGAACTCGGTCAGGTGGCTCATCAGCCACTCGTCCACGCGCTCCCACATCAGCAGCACTTCGACACCCTTCTTGCGGAAGATCTCGAGGTGCGGGCTGTTCTTGGCAGCGGCATAGGAGTCAGCAGTGATGTAGTAGATCTTCTGCTGGCCTTCCTTCATGCGACCAACGTAATCCTCGAGAGAGACGGTCTGGGCTTCGCCCTCGCCCGCGGTGCTGGCAAAGCGCAGGAGCTTGGCGATCTCTTCGCGGTTGGCGTAATCCTCGGCCGGGCCCTCTTTGAGCACGTTACCGAACTCTTTCCAGAATTTGGCGTACTTCTCGGCATCGTCTTTCGCCAGCTTGGAGAGCATGGTCAGCACGCGCTTGGAGCAAGCCTTGCGCAGAGAGGCGGTCACCTTGTTGTCCTGCAGGATTTCACGGCTGACGTTGAGCGGCAGATCGTTGGAGTCCAGCACCCCTTTGACGAAGCGCAGGTAGGTCGGCATAAACTGCTCGGCGTCGTCCATGATGAAGACGCGCTGCACGTAGAGCTTCAGACCGTGCTTCTGCTCGCGGTTGTAGAGGTCGAACGGTGCGCGGGCCGGTACGTAGAGCAGGCTGGTGTACTCCTGCGCCCCTTCCACCCGGTTGTGACCCCACAGCAGCGGATCTTCAAAGTCGTGGGCGACGTGCTTGTAGAACTCCTGATACTCCTCGTCCTTGATATCTTTCGGGTTGCGGGTCCACAGTGCAGTGGCGCGGTTGACCTGTTCCCACTCGCCCGGGGTGCCGACGATGGTCTCGCCATCCTCTTCCCGATCCGGGGTACCCTCTTTGAACATCTCGACCGGTACGCTGATGTGATCGGAATATTTACCCACCACGGAGCGCAGACGCCAGTCGTCGAGGAACTCGTCCTCTTCGGCACGCAGGTGCAGGATAACGTCGGTACCGCGACCCTCTTTGGTCACGTCAGCGACGGTGAAGGAGCCTTCCCCTTCAGATTCCCACTGTACGCCCTGCTCCGGAGCAGTACCGGCGGCGCGGGAGACCACGGTCACCTTGTCGGCCACGATAAAGGCGGAGTAGAAACCGACCCCGAACTGACCGATCAGCTGGGAATCCTTACCCTGATCGCCGGAGAGGTTTTTGAAGAATTCTGCGGTGCCGGACTTGGCGATGGTACCCAGGTGCTCAATCACCTGCTCACGGGTCATACCGATCCCGTTATCGGAGATGGTCAGGGTACGCTTCTCTTTGTCCACCACCAGACGCACACGCAACTGGCCGTCGTTTTCGAACAAAGAGGCATCGGAAAGCGCCTTGAAGCGCAGCTTGTCCGCCGCATCGGAGGCGTTGGAGATCAGCTCGCGCAGGAATACTTCTTTGTTGGAGTAGAGGCTGTGAGCCATCAGGCTCAGCAGTTGTTTGACTTCAGTTTGAAAGCCGTGGGTTTCGGCATGAACACTTTGGGTCATGGACCAATCCTCAGAAACATCGGGTTGAACATACGCCCAACCTAGATGGGGACGGCCAATCAAATATCAAGGGGCGAGTGTGCAATCCCGCTCACTCGCCCCTTTAAATCCGCTCAAACGGCTATTTCTTACCCAGCGCGACCGCTATTAATGCGGGGAAACTGGCTTTCGCCTTGCTATTTCAAGCGTTGGCGCCCCATCAGGGAGTGGGAGAGCGTAGTGCCATCCACCAGCTCCAGCTCGCCCCCTACCGGCACCCCGTGGGCGATGCGGCTCACCTCCACCCCGGCGGTACGGGCCATATCGGCGATATACCAGGCGGTGGCATCCCCTTCAATGGTGGGATTGGTGGCGAGGATCAGCTCGCTGATGTGCTCTTCCTTCAGACGGCGCTCCAGAATATCGAGCCCCAGCTCCTCCGGGCCGATGCCGTCCAGCGGCGACAGATGGCCCATCAGCACAAAGTAACGACCGGAAAACTGACCGGTCTGCTCGATGGCCGCCACGTCCGCCGGGCTCTCCACCACGCAGAGCAGGCCATTCTCTTCCCGCTTGGGATTGGCGCAGATATCGCAGCGATCGTTCTCGGTAAAGGTGCGGCAGTGGCTGCAGTGGCCAATCTCGGTCAGGGCGCGAGAGAGCAGCTGGGCCAACCGCAAACCGCCGCTGCGCTCACGCTCGAGCAGGGTAAAGGCCATCCGCTGGGCAGACTTGGGCCCCACCCCAGGCAATACCTGCAGGGCTTTCATCATCTCATCGAGCAGGGGACTGAACTTCATAACACTCCTTACACAGGCCTGCCCCTCGCCACCACCAGGGCCACGACGGGTCAGCAAAACAGGATAACGCCATTGGCGCAGGACTATACCCGAGCCCGCCGCCCATCGCCATCGGCTTGCCCACAGCGCTCGCAAAAACGCGGATAGCAAAAAGCCCTGATGTTTCCATCAGGGCTTTGCAATTTGGCGGTGAGGGAGGGATTCGAACCCTCGATACGTTGCCGTATACACACTTTCCAGGCGTGCTCCTTCAGCCACTCGGACACCTCACCAAATTTTTGCTCACTGTTTTATGTGCTTGAGCTGCACATTCGCTTGCGGACCATGCCGCGGCAACGGGGCGTAATGTAAGGGATACGATGGCTTTTGGTCAATGCAATTTTTTACTTTTTGCGTTCGTTTGCTCAATATCCGAACCAAGTGACCAAAAATATGCCGTTTCGTATCCCTTTCAATCAATTTACTGCCGCTTCGTGCAAATGTTCACCTTTGAGCGCCTCTTCCAGCGAGCCGTAAAATTCCAGCTTGCCGGGCTGCGGCCGCACCTTGGCACGGGCCAGGGTCTTGAGCGGTTGGAACTGCAACTCGGCCACCCGCAACTCGACACCGGCTTTAGCCATCTGCTTGCCAAAGTGGAGGAAGGCAGACAGACCGCCAGCATCGAGGATGGAAACCGCCTCCATCTGCAACACCAGCACCTTGTGTCCTTTCACTTGCGCTTCCAGCTCGGCAAAGACCCGTTCGGCCGCGGCGAAGAAGAGCGGGCCGTTGATCTTGTAGAGCAGGCCGTTGTCCGGCACCTCATGGGCATAGCGCTTGTGCTCGGCCAAATCGTGCAGTTTGGTCATCTTGGCGATTTCGCGCATAAAGAGCAGGGATGCCAGGATCACCCCGAAGGTGATGGCGATGACCATGTCGAAAATGACGGTGAGTGACAGGCAGACCAGCAGCACCAGCACATCGGATTTGGGCGCGCGACGGATCAGCTCCACCACCTTGTGCGCTTCACTCATGTTCCAGGCCACGATGAGCAGCAAGGCAGCCATGGCCGAGAGCGGCAACCAGGAGAGCCAGGGGGCCAGCACCAGAATGGCGGCCAGCACCACCAGCGCATGGACGATCCCAGATATGGGGGACGTAGCGCCGGCACGCACGTTGGCGGCAGAGCGGGCGATGGCTGCGGTAGCGGTAATACCGCCAAAGAAGGGGGCGACGATGTTGCCAAGCCCCTGCCCCACCAGTTCGGCGTTGGAGCTGTGTTTGCGACCGGTCATGCCATCGAGCACCACAGCGCAGAGCAGCGACTCGATCGCCCCCAGCATCGCCATGGAGAAGGCGGCAGGCAGCAGTCGCTCAACAGCCGCCAGGTTCCATTCAACCGGCAAGCCATCCGGTCCGGGCAAGGCCCAGGGCATCACCAGGGTCGGCGCGATGGGCGGGATCCCCATCCCCTGGGTGCCATCGGCCAGGGTATAGCTGAACTTGCTGCCGATGGTGGCCACATCCACCCCGAAGTAATGGAGGCCAAAACCAAGGCCCACCCCGACCAGCACGGCGGGCAGGTGGCCGGGCACTGGCAGGCGCAGGCGCGGCCAGAGCAGCAGCACGGCCAGCGTTGCGACCCCCACCAGGGTATCGCCCCACTGCCAGCTTGGCAGGGCGGCGGCCAGCGCCTCGACCTTGCCCAGATAGGTTTCCGGCATCTCGGGCACGCTCAGTCCAAAGAAGTCCTTGATCTGCAAGGTGGCGATCACGATGGCGATACCACCGGTAAAGCCCAGCGTCACTGACGGGGGAATGTACTCGATAAGGCGGCCAAGACGGGCCATCCCCATCGCCACCAGAAAAAGGCCGGAGATGAGCGTCGCCATCAACAGACCACCGACCCCGAACTGCTGGGCGACAGGATAGAGGATCACCACAAAGGCCGCGGTCGGGCCGGAGATGGAGTAGCGGGAGCCACCGGTCACGGCGATCACAATTCCGGCAATGATGGCGGTATAGAGACCGTGTTGCGGCGGCACACCGCTGGCGATGGCCAGTGCCATGGCGAGCGGGATGGCGATGATGCCCACCGTCACACCGGCGATAAGATCACGGCCGAAGCGGGCCATGCTGTAGGGTTCATCAATACAGGACTGGCGTAAGGCTATGGCGAGCTTCACGCTATTTAAAGAGGCTTGCTTGTGCATGTATATCGTAATACCAGAAGAGGGAGATAAAGGCCGGAGAGACCCGGCGCCCGATCATCATCAAGGGCCGGCAGGGCTGTCGACGCGGCGATGGTATCTTGCGTAACCTTACTCCAGACGGGCCATTTTTTCGATGGGCAGGATCAATGAAACGCGCGCTCACCCATTATTTGGCCTATTTGCCGCCAAATCGCCGATGTTGACGATTGCGCTCCCCAATTTAGCTGCAAAGTTCACCACTTGAGTCTTGTTAGCTTACCAGCACGTTCGCGACCTCATACTGGCATCATCAGGTTGATGCGAACCGAGCCAATAACCCCTAGGCCGGTTGGGGGCGGTGATGGCAAGGGACTGATTGTGCTGAAAATAAACCGCAAAGCGCAACTTTTGGGCAAACAGTCCGAAAATCCGGTTTTCGGGAAATTCGCGGGTTGACACCCGCCGCCCTGGTCATTAATATTCGCCCCGTCTTAACGAGACAGGCAATTCCTCCTTAGTTCAGTCGGTAGAACGGCGGACTGTTAATCCGTATGTCACTGGTTCAAGTCCAGTAGGAGGAGCCAATTCCCTCGTAGTTCAGTCGGTAGAACGGCGGACTGTTAATCCGTATGTCACAGGTTCAAGTCCTGTCGAGGGAGCCAAATTCTAAAGCCCAGCCTTTTGGCTGGGCTTTTTCGTATCTGCCTCAGAAGAGTCTAGAGAAGCCTGGATTACTCATCCCCACACTGGGGGCTGTCACGTCCACAAACAGGTCAATACCGCGCCACAACCGAGCATGCTCACGGAGTGCTTGCTGATAGGCCCAAGTAGCAATGGCAGTAGAACGCTCGGCATCGACGCTCACCAGAGGGGCCAGCTCGTCCGTGAGGTACGCCCCGTGAGTCAGGATATTCTGCTCGTACCAAGCATCCCTGTGCTCGGGCGCGGCAAGAAAATCCCGTTTGCTCCGGTTACAGTTGGCATGTGCCAATACGAAGTTGTGGCCCAAATCGATTGGATAACGACGCCAGGGGATGAAATGGTCTACCTCACCACTCCCGTGTATCGCCTTGTTACAGTAAAAACAGGTTCCCCCCTGCAAGTCCCTCAATACCTCTCCTACTCGCCCCAGCGCCTGACGGCTTGAACCAAATAGAAAATTCTCCAACCCCACACTTGGGCCAATCAGTGGCTGATTACCCTTGATGTCGCAGATAAGCTGTAACCAATGCTGTCGGGAGAGAGAGACCACCAGATCGTAAAAGCGGTGGAGACAGTAGAGAATGCCGGGGTTAAGGCAGATATGATCCGCGCCCCTTTGATGAGGATAGAGGTGGCACTCCTCTCGCCCACCCAGGATCTGCAGACGCCACAAGGGCCCCTCAACAAGGATGCGTCGAACTCGGGCAAGAAGAGGCCGCCAGGCGTTGTGACGACGCAGTGCAGTCACCGAGCGGACACCCTCTTCACGCAGCCGGGACAACTCCGTCAGCATGATGGCCTGACGACCGCTGCTCTGTTTGAGCAAGGTAGCCGTTTCTCCCGTCGCCGAGTAGGGCAAACTGTGCTGCCAATAAAGCTCCACAAACTTGGTGGCCAGTTCGTCCAGCGTAATGGTGCGCGCCGCAGTCAGATCATGGGTCTCGGTACTGCGCTCAATCGCGATATCTGCA
Organism: Aeromonas sp. R10-2; assembly: GCF_040908445.1. Classification (NCBI taxonomy): domain Bacteria; kingdom Pseudomonadati; phylum Pseudomonadota; class Gammaproteobacteria; order Aeromonadales; family Aeromonadaceae; genus Aeromonas; species Aeromonas sp. R10-2. The sequence goes on from NZ_JBFODS010000021.1 coordinate 24,084, forward strand.
ATCCCGTGGAGCAAGGCGCACTTGTAAGTGGCAACAAAATCGCCTTCGGTAAAGATGCGTTGCAGATAGGCAATAAAAGCGAGTTGTTGCTCAGGGGAAGCGTGCATGCTCGCCCCCAAGGATCAGACTCTGCCAACTCAACCCGGTACGCGCCAAGGCATCCCCCTGAGGTTCTGACACATGGAGCAGTGTCATCCCCTCCGCCAATGCAAGCCGCTCCACTTCATCGACAGCTACCGGATAGATGGCTCGCACCCGCATCTCCTGCTCCGACACAGTCAGGCGAAGACTCAGTACCAGATAGCCGTCTGGTGAGAGCAGCTCATGAAGACGTGCCAGAGCCAAGGGGCGAGACTCCGGGGGTAGATGCATCCAGACAGCACTGAGCAAAATCAGATCAAAAGTACCGGTCACGCGAGAGAGAGCAGGCATAGCGTCATTGACCCACGCCACCGCTGACTCACGGGTATGACATTGCCCCTGCGCAGCAAGTGCCTGACAGGGCTCGGCAGCGACCACAGTGTTGCCCTGGTGGAGCCCGGCTAAAAACGCGGCATCCCGACCACTGCCAGCCCCCACATCAAGCACCCTGCGCGGTGCAACCCAAAGCCAAGGCTCCAGCAGAGTGAGCCAGTCGCCGTGAACGGCGCGCGCAGATACCTGTTGGTAACGGGTCACCAATGCACTGGCATGACACTGGTAGTAGTCGAGGGACACAATGCGTTCCGAACGGAGAAGAAAGTGAAATAATCTCACAAGATCAGTGGGTTGACCATGACAAGGACGACACTTTCCAAACATGAGCGATTAAGAGGGCAGCGGCATTTACAAAACCGGGTGTCCGCCAAAAGAAGCTCGGCCAGAGGGCTCTGAATGATGCCACCGCTCAACATTTCGGGTAATATTCGGCCAACTCACTGATCTCTTGGCACTTATTATCGCCATGAGAGGTCAACGCCAGATGGAGATGGCTATTAATGAACTCGACTGATGTCGTGCCCCTGTTTGGGGATGACAAGATTCTTTCCTTTGACCTTGAACTGACCCGGGACGAAAAACTCCGTCATCTGGGGGCGCTCCTGGCTGGTCGTGAACTCAATCTCAAGGGCCCGCAGGATCTCGCACTCAAGGAGCTAAATGCGCTGGCACAAGGGGCGGATGTGATCCTTGGTCACAATATTCTCGATTTTGATCTCCCCTGGTTGGCCAAACAGGCTGTACGCCCTCAGTTACTTCTCGAAAAGCCGGTAATAGATACCCTCTATCTATCTCCCCTTGCCTTTCCCAAAAACCCCTATCACCGCTTGGTCAAGGATTACAAACTGGTTCGGGATACCCTCAATGATCCGGTCGCGGATGCAAGGCTCGCATTGCAGATCTTCTCGGAACAGCTGATAGCACTACAAGCCTTACCCCTGTCCCAATTGCAGCTTTATCAATATCTGTTCGACCAGGGAGTCATGGCGCAATTTAACACTCAGGGTCTGTCACTGGTGTTTGCCAGACTGACAGGCCGCCCGCCAGTGCGGGTCTCGGAGCTACCCACTCTCATCAAGAGCATTGCCCATGAGAAAGCGTGCCCCAATCAGCTCAACCGAGTGATTGGTGATGCCCTGCGTCAACCCATGCTGTTGTTACCATTGGCTTATGCCTGCGCCTGGTTGCCCGTGTCCGGCGGGAACTCCGTGTTGCCCCCCTGGATTTGGCGCCGCTTCCCCCAGACTGCAGAGATCATTCACACAGTTCGTGAACGTCACTGCGGTCATGCTGACTGCAGCTACTGCCAGGAGAACCACGACGCACGCCGCCATCTGCAGCGAATTTTCGAGCTCGACAACTTCCGCAACCTGCCTGATGGGACACCATTGCAGAAGACCTTGATCGAGGAAGCCATGGCTGGCGTCGCATTGCTCGGCATACTCCCTACCAGCGGCGGCAAGTCGCTCTGCTACCAGCTCCCGGCACTGGTGCGCAACCAGCGCAGTGGTGCGCTAACTGTGGTGATCTCCCCTCTGCAGGCACTGATGAAGGATCAGGTGGACAACCTTAAACACAAGGCCGGTATTGAAGGGGTTGCCGCTATCTCGGGGCTGCTGACGCTACCAGAGCGAGGCGCGATTCTTGAACAGATCCGCATGGGGGATATCGCCTTGCTCTATATCTCCCCCGAGCAGTTGCGCAACCGCACAGTCAAACAAGCAATACGACAACGTCAAATCGGTGGCTGGGTATTTGACGAAGCGCACTGCCTGTCGAAATGGGGACATGATTTTCGCCCTGACTATCTCTACTGCGCCAAGGCCATCGCCACAATTGCCAAGGAACAGCAGGTCCCCATGCCTCCTGTCTTCTGCTATACCGCGACCGCCAAACCGGATGTGATTGAGGATATTTGCGCCCAGTTTCTCGATAAACAGCCCCGACCTCTTCTCAGACTGGAAGGCGGGGTTGAACGTACCAACCTCGAATATGCCGTCGTTGAGTGTCCCGGCCTCAATAAACAGGGCCATATCCTTAACCTGCTCGAGCAGTTCTTCGGTGAGGAAAAGCCCGGTTCCTGCGTTATCTACTGCGCAACCAAGCGCAGCGTGGACGAGCTGGCCGATTTCCTCGGTCAGCAACAATCCCTCCCTGTCTCGCGCTTTTACGCCCGAATGGACAGTGCACAGAAAAAAGCGACTCTCGAACAATTTATCAATGGCGAGATCCGGGTCATCTGCGCGACTAACGCCTTCGGGATGGGGATCGACAAGGATGATGTGCGTTTGGTGATCCATGCCGATATCCCTGGCTCCCTCGAAAACTATCTACAGGAAGCGGGACGAGCGGGACGCGATACAGCACAAGCTCACTGCGTACTGCTGTTTGATGAACAGGATATCGAGAAACAGTTCCAGCTCGAGGCCATGAGTGAAGTCAGCCTGCGCGATATCAAACAGATCCTGCGCGGAATAAGACTCAGGGCCAGCAAAGGAGGCAAGCAGGATAACAACTCGCCACTGGTCGCCACCAGTGCAGAGCTTATCAACCAGCCAGAGGTGGAAACCAGCTTCGCTGCCGATGACAGCAATGCGGATACCAAGGTCAAGACAGCTATTGCCTGGCTCGAACGAGCGGGCTATCTGGAACGCAGTGACAACATCACTCAGGTATTTCAGGGTCGTCCCCTGTTTGCCTCCACCGAGGAGGCGATGAAAAGGGTAGAGAGTCTGAAACTGGCCCCCAAGGCCAAAGCCATATGGCAAGCGGTTATCCAGGCGCTGATGAGTGCTGCCGACGATGATGGCCTCAGTGCCGATACCATCGCCGAAGAGGCAGGCCAATACATGGCAGACAAGGGAAGTGGTGTTCAGGCCAGCGAAGTGATGCGGGTACTCACCCAGATGGCGGATGTCGGTCTGCTCTCTCAGGGGATGTTACTGACTACCTGGCTTCGCCCCAAAGGAAGAGACAATGCCCGGGTGCTCTGCGGGCAAGTACACAGCATTGAAAAGGCGATGCTGGACATCTTGCGTGAAAAAGAACCCGAACCTGATACAGGGCAAGGGCTGATCTTTAACATTCGACTGGTCAATCAGGCCATCAAAGATCTGGGGCATGAGCGGTGTAACCCTGGCTTGCTGCGCAATTTGCTGACCAGCTGGGCCCAGGATGGTCGCTCGGGGGGCGAGAAAGGCTCCATTGATGTCAAATATCTCTCTCGGGATCTTTACCAACTCACCTTCAACCGAACCTGGTCCCAGATTGAGCAGACAATTGATCAACGCCATCGCGTCACTGGCGCTACCCTCGATTTTCTCTACACCCTGTTGGCAAGCAGCGAAGAGAGTGTCCAGCGCCAGGTAATGCTGTCATTTGCCTTGGAACAACTGGTCAAATACCTGCGAGAAGACATGGATGTGGCTCAGCTAATGAACAAGCGGGAGGCAAGCAGCCAGCAGGAATGGTTGCTCAAAGGGGCAGAGCGGGCACTGCTCTACCTGCATGAGCAACACGCCATCGTGCTGCAAAATGGTCTTGCCGTGTTCCGAAGCGCCATGACCCTCACTCTGACGGCTGAGCGGCAGCAACAATACAACAAGGCAGACTATCAGCCGCTTGAGCATCACTATCGCCAGAAGGTGATTCAGATCCATGTGATGAATGAATACGCCCGCATCAGCCTGGAGCACTTCAAGAAAGCCAAAAAGCTGGTGACAGACTACTTCTCCATGGAAGCTGACAAGTTCCTCGGTCACTACTTCAAAGGGCGCAACAAAATCCTGGAGCTGGCGACCAGCGAACACTCCTGGAAGCGCATTGTCGAAGATCTTCACAACCGTGCCCAGGAGCAGATCGTTCAGGCACCGCCCGAGCAAAACTTGCTGGTACTGGCAGGCCCGGGTTCAGGCAAGAGCAAGGTGATTATTCACCGCTGCGCCTATCTGATGCGGGTCAAGCAAATCTCCCCATCGCGGATCATGTTGCTCTGTTACAACCATAATGCGGCGATGTCCCTGCGCCGACGCCTGACCGAGTTGCTGGGGCGTGACGGAGCACGGGTCTCGGTATTCACCTTTCACGGTCTCGCAATGAGTCTGACAGGCAATGCGGTGCAAAACCGGACATCCGACGATATCGACTTTACCACCATCATTGATGACGCAATCAAGCTGCTTCGGGGGGAGCAGAACCAGCTCGGTCTCGAATTGGAAGAGCAGCGGGAAAAGCTGCTCGGTGGATTGCAATTTCTGCTCGTCGACGAGTATCAGGACATTGATGAACAACAGTACCAGCTTATCGCGGCACTGGTGGGCAAAAGCGAAGAGGATGAGGAGGCCCGACTGCATCTGATGGCTGTGGGTGATGATGACCAATCGATCTACGCCTTTCGCGACGCGAACGTCAGCTTTATTCGCCGCTTTGAGCAAGACTACAACGCCCAGACTCACTTCCTGACCTGGAACTATCGTTCCACCGCCCACATCATCGAGACCTCCAACCGCCTGATTGAGCACAATCAGGATCGCATGAAGCGTACACATCCCATCGAGATCGACGACAGGCGCAAGATGGAAGTGGCTGGGGGGCACTGGGAGGGGATGGAGACAGCACTGGGTCGCGTCATCATCCAGCAGTGCCAGGATGCAGCCCAACAGGCAGCCGAGGTCGTGAGACATATCACGCTTATCCGTGAGAAGACTCCCACTTGCCCGCTGGAATCTATCGCCGTGCTGGCCCGTAATGGGCTGGAGAAGGAGGAACTGGCATGGGTACGCTCGGCACTGGCAGATGCTGATATTCCCTGTCGTTTTACTCTGGATAAAGAGAACGGTTTTCCTGTGCATCGCTGCCGTGAAATCTTGCGCTATCAGAATTGGCTACAACAGCAAGGTCATGCCCTGCTGACAGCGGAGCAACTTGCAGCCCCTCTCCCTCCACTCTCACTGGCCAACCGTTGGGAGGAGCTACTGCACGATCTGATTGCTCAGTGGCAAGCCAGCCAGGGAGAGCATGCTCTTTCTGCCCACCACTTCCTGATGTTCCTCTACGAGTATTTGAGCGAGCAAAAGCGCCAGATCCGCTTCGGTAAAGGGGTATTGTTAAGTACGGTACATGGGGTTAAGGGGGAGGAGTATCGCCATGTGATACTTCTCGACGGCGGCTGGCAACGCGCGGCGGAGCTATCGACCAGTAACCTGGAAGAAGAGCGGCGCCTCTTCTATGTGGGGATGACACGTGCTATCGAAAGGCTGGTTCTCATGGCTCGCCACGATCAACGTAATCCCCATATTCCACTGATCGCCTCCCACTGCTACGTGCAGAGACCTAACGCAACCCGACCGGACAGACAACGTCGTTTCGCCATGATGGGTATGTCGCAACTGGTGTTGGGATATGCGGGTCACAGTGATGAAGGCCAGACTATTCACAATGAACTGAGAGCGTTGAAAGTAGGCGATGCCGTACGCATTGCCCCCGACAAACAGGACAGGCTCCATGTCTATCACCGCAGTCACAAGATCGCTCGCCTCTCCCTACAGGGAGAAGAAACCTGGAAATTCGATGTGAATACAATCCGCGAAGCCAGAGTGATCGCCTTGGTAGAGCGGCGTAAAGAGCAGGAAAAGGATGAGTATCAACCCAAGATGCGCAGCGAACGTTGGGAGATCCCCATAATCGAGCTGGAGTTATGAACCAAACTGGTAGCCCCCATGCTACCGGGATAGACCTTCACGACTTGCAGCACCAGCTGTGCCGGTACTGCAGTAGGTGATAGTGAAAGCTTGGTGACTTGACGACACGTCGCTGCCAATAGCCTCAATTCAGGTCATAATCACCCAGCTTCCCTTACCTTGGAGTTTTTATGCGTCGATTCAATTTCATGCTCAATGGCAGCAGATTGATGATGTTCCCCTTCTACATTGGCATCCTCATCTGCGTGGTATTGCTGATGGTGAAATTTGCCATGCAGCTATATCAGCTTTCTGTAAACATTTTCGAGATCCCCTATCTGGATCTCATTACCGGCGTGCTGACCCTGGTGGACTTTATACTGGTGGCCCAGATGCTGATCCTGGTTGCTATCTGTGGCTATGTGCAATTTATCCAGACGGAAGAGCAGCGCGCCTCCCTTAGCAGCAACTGGCTTAGCAAGATCAACTTTGCCTCCCTCAAGCTCATCGTCATCAACTCGCTGGTGACCATCGCCGGAGTAGAGGTCCTCAAAGCCTTCCTCGAAGATGGCATCATCAATGAAGTCGATATGAAGTGGTCCGTGGTGGTGTTTCTCGCCTTCTCGCTGGCCGCGCTCATCTATGCGGTGACCGAGCGGATGGCAGAACATAAATAGTCGAGTTTGATCACTGTGCTTGTTCAGCCTTGATTCACCAGCAATACAATTGATAACACTTTTCATTACTCTTACTGCGTTATAAACTTGCTCCCCCCGGGCTGCCCCGCCCGGGTGCTGGAGCCTTTATGACAAGCCTTTCTCTCTCACCCCGACAATTCTGGCAGTGGCTGGCCTACCACCATCAGGCCGCCGAGGGCACCCTCTATCTGATGTTCTTCTCCGGCCTGCTACTGTGGGAGCCGCTGACCCCGCTCTGGTCGCTGGCGCGCTGGAATCTGTTTTTCCATGTGATGCTCTCGCTCACCCTGTTTCCGCTGCTGTTTGGCGCCTTCTGGCTCTCCCATCGCAGCTTGTTGAACCGCAGCAACAAACCCTTTTTACGCACCACGGGACGGATTATCGAAGCCCTGCTGCTGGTCTGTCTGGCCAGCGGCCTGCTGCTGGTGCTGCACGGCACTCCGGGCGATGCCATGGGCAACCTCGCCAGCTGGGCCCACTGGTTGAGCGCATTGGCGTTAACTCCTCTGGTGCTGCGCCATGCCTGGCGCTGGACCATCTTGAAATGGCGCACCTGATCCCATGTTGAAGTCATCGTTCTCTGCATATTTGTCACCCCTGCTGGCACTCGTCCTGCTGCTGGCCAGCCCCTTCGCGTTTGCCCAGCAGATGGGCGCAGGGATGCTTACCTATGAGGAGGGGCAAAGCCCGCGCCTCGTCACCGCCAACCTGAGCGCAGGCTCGGTCACCCTGCTTGAACGCGATAGCGGCAAGCGCCTGAAAGAGGTGCAGCTGGGTGGCGATCTGCGCCAGCTGGCCCGCGCCGATGACGGTACCCTGCTGGTCACCGACTACAGCGGTGATCGCCTGTTGCTGCTGGATGATGACCTCGATCTGGAAAAGGCGATCCCCACCGGCCACCGCCCCTATGGGGTCATCTTCGATGCCAAGCGGCAGTGGTTCTGGGTCACGCTGTTCGAATCCGCTCGTCTGCAGGCCTATGACACCACAGGCAACCTCCAGCTGGATGCAGAAACCGCCGAGACTCCCCGTGGACTGGCTCTGACCGACGATGATCGCCTGCTGCTGACCCACGCCATGACCGGCCAGCTCGCCATCTATGATCTTGCCAAGCTTGAGAAGGACGCGAAGAATGCTGCCCTGCCCAAGCCCAGACTCATCACCCTGACCGAGACCCATAGCGACACGCCGAGCGACTCCCAGGGCTTGCCGCGCCTGCTCGACGGCATCACCCTCTCCCCCGATGGCAGCGAGGCCTGGCTGCCCCATGTACTGTGGAGTTTCGACCACCCCTTCCAGTTTCAAAGCACCGTCTTTCCGGCCGTCTCCATCATCGATCTCGATGAGGAGAAAGAGCGGGTCGATGAAAGAAAACAGCTCTTTTTGCAGATCAACCTGCCAAGCGTCGGCAACCGCAGCCAGATCGTCTCCAACCCGTTCGCTGCGCGCTTCGCCGCTGACGGCAAGCGGGTCTATCTGACCCTGGCGGGCTCGGAAGATCTGCTGGTGTTTGACCTCTCCCGCAGCGGCAAGTCCAACAACAACCGTCACCGCCGCAAGAAGTTTCAGGGGGGCGCCAAGGCGACCCAGCTCTTGCGTCACCTGCCGGGCCAGAATCCGCGGGATCTGCTGATCGATGGCAACCATATTCTGGTGCACAACGCCATGGGGCAGGATCTTACCCGCCTCAATAGTGGCGGCAGCGGCCCGTTTGCCCGAGTCACCGTCGATGCGCCCCACTTCGCCAAGCTGGTAGAGACGGATCCGCGCCCCGAGCCGCTTCAGCGCGGCGAGCGGCTGTTCAACTTGGGCAACACTGCGGCTAATAGCCGCTTCCCCATGGCGGGGGACAACTGGATGAGCTGCAACTCCTGCCATCTGGACGGGTTCAACTTCACCAACCGCTATCTGATGGCGGCCCATCGCCAAAAGAGCGGCGACAACGCCATCAACGGCCACGCCAACCTCACCAACATGGTGGCGGGGGATTTTGTCGGCGAATACCTGCGCATGACCCAGCAGACCCAGGGCGGCATGGGCCATGACACCCGCGATGGGGCCGAGGCAGTTGACCCCGCCAAGCCCCAGCCCGAGGTGAAGGCGATGATGGAGGACTTGCACGCCTTCGTCACCACTGATGGCAACCTCCCCTATCTCGCCAACTGGCTGCGACTCGATGCCCCGCGCACCGATCCCGCCAAGGCGCCGACCACTCACCCGAAAGAGTGGCTCAACTCCGCCTCCTGCCAGAACTGCCACCAACAGGCCTTCAAAGATTGGAGCGAGAGCAACCACCGACTAATGGGCAACTCCCACCCCTACTACAAGGTGGTGCAGGCGCTGGCCCGCGAAACCGAAGGGGAAGCGTTCGGTCAGTGGTGCCAAGGCTGCCATATGCCCCAGCAGGTGATGACAGGCCAGCTGGACCTGCCCAAGGGCTCCCACATGTTCGAGCAGGGCGGCGCCTCGCTGATTGCCGCCCACAAGGCGGGTGAACCTGTGGTTGAGGAAGGGACCGGCTGCGTGCTCTGCCATCGCATCACCAAGGTAGAAGATGCGGGCGGCAACAGCGCCTTTACCGTGAATCTGAAAGACCGCGAGAGCTATGTGTTCGAGGATGCCGCGGGCGGCAGCCTCCAGCACTGGCTGGCCGAGCGGCAGATCAACGCCCGCCCAGCGGCCCACAAAGCCTCCTATCAGAAGGATTTCTACCGCGACGCAGCCCTGTGCAAGTCGTGCCACAACGAGTTTGCCCCGGGCTCCGGCGCCAATATCGTCAACACCTGGGACGAGTGGGAAAAATCCAGCTTCGCAAACGCGGAGGATCCCGCCAAACGGCGCACCTGCATCGACTGCCATATGAACCCGGAGCCGGGCAATGGCGGCGCGCCAGTTGCGGGCCAGTCCACCGAAAACGGCAACATGAAGGAGCGGCTCTATCGCCACAACTTTACCGGCGCCCAGCACCAGCTGGTGGGGCTGCGCAATCCCGACCTTGAACAGGAGAGTCTGGCGCTGCTGCGCTCCAGCGCGACCCTCTCCGCCCGTATCGAACAGGCGGCCGATAGTCAGCAGTTGGTGGTGCGGGTCGCCAATACCGGCGCGGGCCATGCCCTACCCACCGGAGTGGCCGATTTTCGTGAACTCTGGCTGGAGCTGACCGTCACCGACGCCAGCGGCAAGATGGTGCTTGCCAGCGGCCAGCCGGTGGATGGCGCTGTCCCAGAAGATGCACGACTGTTCAGAAAAGTATTCGGCGATGCCGAGGGCAAGCCGGTAGGGCTCAAGTTCTGGCGTTACGCCAAACTGCTGGAAGATACCCGCATTCCGGCCGATGGCTGGCGCGATGAAGCCTGGCTGCTACCCGCAGATGCCCAAGGGCCCTTCAAGGCCGATATCAAACTCAATTTCCGCACCTACCCCAAGTGGGTCAATGATGCGGTGCGCGCCGCCGAGCCGAGCTTGCCGGAGCCACCCATAGTGCAGCTTAATCGGTTGCAACTTACCTTGCAGCCTCTCCTCGTCACGCCCGCTACGGAGCCTCAATCCTGATGTTTGCAAGTTTTCTGATTACCCTGCGCGAGGGGCTGGAAGCCTTCCTGCTGGTCGGCATCTGCCTCTCCTACCTCGCCAAGCTGGGGGCGAGTCGCTACAACAAGTTCATCTATCTGGGGGTGGGGCTCGGCCTTATCGCCTCCCTTGTGGTCGCCTTCCTGTTCCAGGTGGTGGTGAGCCAGTTCGAGAGCGAGCGTTACAACCACCTCTTGATGGCGGGGATCCTGATCTTCGCCACTCTGGTGCTCACCTATATGGTGATCTGGATGCAAAAGCAGGCCAAATCCCAGGTGGGAGCCATGACGGCGTGCATCGATGCGGCCATCGATGGCGGCAACCTGTTTGGTCTGGTGCTGCTCGCCTTTCTGGCGGTGATGCGCGAAGGGTTTGAAACCGTGCTCTTCTTCTCCGCCCTGCTCTACTCCGGGCAAGGGGTGGATCTGCAATCCGGCCTGATGGGCGCGCTGGCAGGGCTGCTGGTTTCCATCGCGCTGGTGTGGGGGCTGCTGCGTTCCACCCGCAAGGTGGCGCTGGCCCCCTTCTTCCGCTGGACCGGCCTGCTTATCATCATCATCGCCGCAGGCTTGCTCTCGTCCGCCGTCAACATGTTGCAGGCGGCAGAGATCATCACCTTCTGGACCACGCCGGTGTTCGACATCAGCCACATTCTCGACGATCAGGGGGTATTTGGTACCTTCTTGCGCGCTCTGTTTGGCTACAATGCCTCACCCGCTGGCTTGCAGCTGCTGACCTGGGCACTCTATCTGGCGATCTTCGTTACCCTCTGGCAGCGCAGCTATCGCCCGCAGGTGAGCGCCGCATCCAGCAAGGGCTGAGCCCGCACGCCCTGTGGCAACAAGGCCACGGGGTAACAACACTATTCGAGAGCCGCGCCTTGGCGCGGTTCCCTTATCTATCAAGCAGTTTCGGAATAGGTCATGAGCGATAACAACAAGAAAAGCATTGCAGTGCTGGGCGCTGGCCCCGCCGGTTTGATGGCCGCCTGGCGCCTGCGCCGCGCCGGTTTTGCAGTCACCCTGTTCGAGCAGGAGCCGGTGGTCGGCGGCATGTGTGCCACCCAGACCTTCAAGGGGCGCGATGGGGAGTATCGCTTTGACTACGGCGGCCACCGCTTTATCACCAAGAACCCCGAGCTGCTCGCCTTTATCGACGAGCTGATGGGGGACGATTTGCTCCACGCCGAGCGCAAGAGCGTCATCCGCTTTGGCGGGCGCACCTATGACTACCCATTGAACCTGCCCAACCTGCTCAAGACGGCGCCGCTCGTCCTGATGGCCGGTGCGGTGAAAGACTTGCTGCTGTTGCCTTTTGCCAAGAAGCCCACCGATTTTGCCAAGGCGAGCTTTGCCGAGTGGATCCAGAGCCACTTTGGTCGCACCCTCTACCGCCAGTTCTTCGAGGGCTACACCGGCAAGTTGTGGGGCATCAATCCGGACAAGCTCTCCGCCGACTGGGCTGGCCAGCGCATCAGCCTGATCGATCTCAAAGACGTGGCGCGCCGCCTGTTGCCAAGGCGCAACGGCAGCATTTCGGTGCGCACCTATGCCCGAAAATATCGTTATCCAAAGTATGGGTTCGGCCAGATCTTCACCACTCTGGGTGAGCGACTTGTGGCAGAGGGCGTTGAGCTGAAAACCGGTGCCACCATCACCCGCCTTGAGCAGGCCGATGGCCGCATCGAACGGGTTTATTGGAAACAAGATGACGTTGAGCAGAGCGAGCGCTTTGATCAGGTGATCTCCACCCTGCCGCTGCCGCTCACCTGCCAGCATCTGGGCTTGCCGTGCGATCTGCACTACCGGTCGCTTCGCTTCGTCAATATGCCGCTCAAACAGGAGAACCTGTCGGACAACACCTGGCAGTACCTCTCCGACCCCCATATTCTGGCCACCCGTCTGCAGGAGCCGCGCCGCCGCAGCCCCTTTATGGCGCCCCAAGGCCAGACCTCGGTAATGCTGGAGATCCCCTGCAATCCGGGGGATGCCACCTGGCAGGCTCCGCTTTCTGATCTGCGCGGTCGGGTTACCGCTGATCTGGCGAGCCTCGGCGTCGATACCCAGAAGCTTGGCGATGAGACCTTCGAAGCCCGCAGCGAGTACGCCTACCCACTGATGGATCTCGGCTATCAGGCCCGCCGCAACGAAGCCATCAAGGCGCTGATGCCCATCACCAACCTCATCATGACCGGCCGTCAGGGGACATTCCGCTACATCTTCACCGACACCGCCATGGAGATGGGGATGATGGCCGCTGACATGGTGATCGACGGGGTGGACAGACGCCATGCCATCTTCAACCATCGCAACGAAAATACCGTGATTGAAACCCAGAGCGTGGCCTGAGTGCCAACCTCTTGGCATTAAGTAAGGAGAACAGGATGATCATCCGCCCGGGTTTACTCGCCCTCACCCTGCTGCTGACCCTCTGCGGGCAGGCGCAGGCTTACTCCTACGCCGCCGCCGGCAAGGAGCCACTGATCGACGCCCGCGAAGCGCTGCTGGGCGCCGCCACTGACGGCAAGGATGCCAGCACCACCTTGAGCGAAATTGCCGAGGAGCTGGCCTATCTGGAACAGCACCACAAGGTGGAATTGCAAGCGCCACTGGCCGCAGCCATCAAGGCCAAAGACGCCGCAGCAACCGCCGCCCTGCTCAATCGCGCCTACAAGGCGGAGATCGAGCGCCGCCTCGAAGGGGCCAGCCAGAATCTTGGCGACTACCAGACCGCCAAGGTGTTGGTGGTCAAGAGCAAGCGCTTCCTCGACTTGCTCCTCCCATCACTCAGCGAAGGGGATCGCAAGGCGGCCGAACAGGCGCTGGCCAGGGTGCTGGATGCCATCGGCAACCCGGGGGTATTCGGGGTAGGTGCCAAGCCCGCCGACGCCGCAGCCTTTAGCGATGCAGAAAAAGCGCTGATGGCCGTGCTGGCGCCGCTTTGATGGCAACCTGCCAATCATTGCGCCACCTCGCTCTGACAAACGGTGGGTTTCGCTGCGCTCTACCCACCCTACGCACGGCCTGCCGATAAATGCACCCGGACGCTGGTTTGCCCCCTTCTCCCCTTGCGGGAGAAGGGCTGGGGATGAGGGGGAGGGCAACGTATCGGCGTTGGACTTCCCCCTGCTCAATCACCATTTGGCTGCTTGCCCTGCTGCAACTGGCCTGGCTTGACTGGCTGCTGGCCTTCCCGATAGCCCTCGACTCCGATGATGCCCTCAATTTCGCCCACGGGGTGACGCGCTTTAGCGTGCTGGAGTTCTCCCCCCACTTTCCGGGCTACCCCGCCTTTATCTGGCTGGCGCGGCTGATCAATCTGCTGGTGGACGACCCGGCCCGCGCGGTGCAGTGGGCAAGTCTGCTCGGGAGCAGTTTGCTGGCACCGCTCGCCGCCTGGCTGACGGTGAGGCTGTGGCAACGGCCAAGCCTGCTTGCCCCCATCTGGCTGCTGGTGCTGGCCCTGCCGCTCACCCCGACGCTGGCGCTCTCCGGCCTTTCGGATGGGCCGGCGCTCGCCGCCTGGCTCGGGACGCTGCTGGCCTTGCAGCAGCGCAGAATTGCGCTGGCGGGTCTGCTGCTAGGCCTTATGCTGGCGCTACGTCCCTCCTATTTTGTGCTGGCGCTGCTGCCCCTGTGGCTCGGGATGGCGCAGCAGGGCACGCGCGTCAGGTTTGTGCTCCCCATATTGCTGGTGGGGCTTATCAGCCTGCTGTTTGTCTGGCAGGCCGATGGCTGGGCCTATTTCAACGAAGGGCGGCGCTTTACTGACGGCCACTTTACCCTCTGGGGCAACACGGCGGCGGCCCACGGCGATCGGCTGCTGAGCTGGGCGCGTACCTTCGACGATCAGCTTACCCCGCTTTGGCCCTTGGCTGTTGGGGCGCTGCTGGTGCTGCCACTCTGGCAGCGCTCAAAAGGCAACACCGCCGTCCTCTCTCCACTCTGGACACTCTACTGGCTCGCCCTGCTGCTCTGGACCCTGTTTGGCCAGAATACCGACAATCCCCGCCATCTGGCCCCCGTCACCCTGCTCGGTATCGTGCTGCTGGTGGGTTGGCTGCCGCGCCGTGGCGAGTGGGTGGTCGCGGTCGCCGGATTGCTGCTGCTCGGCGCGACCTTCACCCTGCCCCGTCCACCCGCCATGGTGCAGGCAGCAAGGCTCGCAGAGAAAAGCTGCCCGGCGCTGGTGACCCAGTGGGGAGTGAGATTGCTGCGGGAGACCACGGCACTGCCAGTGACCGATGGCTGGTACAAGGGGGATGCGGCGCTGGCGCTCTCTCTGGGAGCCTGCCGCCTCAGTCGCCGCCCCATCACCGCGAACGAAATGCCCACTGCAGTGCGCCAGCACTGGTTTGCCCCGCGCTTTGCCGCCGAGCCCGGCCTCTGGCTCGCCATTCCCTCACTGCAGACACCCCATGGGGAAAGTGACAAGAAACATAGAAAGAGCACAAAAAACCGCCAAGACAACTAAAAAAGAGGGGAACAACTCGGGTACACTCACTGCGCATCCATAACAGGCGAGTCTCCTTATGCGTGTAACCAGAGAGTGGCTGTGGGTTTTGTCGGTGCTGAGCGTGGCCTGTTCCCTCCTGTTGCTGCCATTCTGGCTGCGCGGCGGCAGTCAGGGCCATGATCTGTTTCACCACCTGCTCTCCGGTCACTTCTTTGCCGTGCAACTGTGGCAAGGTGAGCTCTATCCGCGCTGGTTGATGGAGATGAACGGCGCCTTTGGCAGCCCGGTCTTTTTCTTCTATCCCCCCCTGCCCTACTATGTGAGCGCCCTGTTCGCCGGCCCCACCCCACTGGCCCACGAGGCTATGACGCCGCTGCTCTGGAGCAACAGCGTGGCACTCTGGCTCTCCGGCCTGTTTGCCTATCTCTGGTTGCGCCCCTTTGCCGGCCACGGACGGGCGCTGGCGGCCAGTCTGCTCTATATGGCGCTGCCCTATCATCTGGCCATCGATATCTACGCCCGCTTTGCCCTGGCGGAGAGCTGGGCCTTCGTCTGGGCACCGCTGGCACTGCTGGCGCAGGATCGCCTCTGCCGCGGCGCCCCCTTTGCGCTACTGCTGCTCGCACTGGCCGTCTCCATGCTGACGCTTTCCCATCTACCAAGCACCCTGCTCATTCTGGGCTTGCTCACCCTGCGCAGCCTGCTGCTAGTCTGGCGCTACAAGGGGAGCACAGCGCTTGTCAGTGTCCCTGTCACCGCCTCCCCGCTTATCGGCACCCTGCTGGGCCAGCTCTGGGGGTTGGCGATGGCCAGCCTGTTGCTGCTGCCCGCTCTGCTGGATCAGGGGGGGATCTCCATGGAGCAGATGCGCACCGGCATGTTCGAATTTCAGCGCAACTTTCTCGATCGTTTGCCCCAAAGCCGTGATGACTGGCGCTTTCGCGGCCATCTCGCCTGGCTGACGCTGCTCACCCTGGCTCTGCTACTGGTAGCTTGGGCGGCTGCCCGCGAGCCGCGCCATCCCGAGTTGCTGCTCTGGGGGGTCATTGGCACCCTGAGCTTTCTGATGATGCTGCCACCAAGCGAGCCCCTGTGGCACCTGCTCACTCCGTTGCAACTGGTGCAATTTCCCTGGCGTCTCAATCTGCTGCTGGTCATCGCTACCGTCGCCGTAGTGGCGCTGGGTACCCCCACCTATCGCCCGTGGCAGTGGGTCTGGTGGCTACTGCTTGCCCTCACCCTGCTCTCGCAGGGACTCTATGTACGCGAGGCGCCGCTCACCCAGGCTCCCGTAAAGAGTCAGCTCGACGGGGAGTTCGACAGCAAGCGCAGCGCCCGCGAATACCGACCAAAGCAGGTGCCGCGCGGCATGTTTGCCCCCACCCTGCTGGCCTGGAAAGAGGAATTCCAGCCCGCCATCACCAGCGACCATCAGGGGGTGAACTGGCAGATCCAGCGCTGGCAGCCGCGTCATATCGAATTGACGGTGGATGCCCCGGCACCCGCCAAGCTGGTCCTGCACCAGTTTGATTACCCGGGCTGGCAGGCAAGGCTCGACCAGCGCCTGCCGCTGAGCGTCAGCAGTACCCGCAACGGGCTGGTGCAGGTCTGGGTGCCCGCCGGACAACACAGCCTCACCTTTACCCTTACCGCCCGCTGGCCGGAGCGGCTCGGGTACGCCATCTCGTCGCTGGCCTGGCTGCTCTGGCTGGGGGGAGTGATCCGCGCAGCGCGCCCCCATGACCGCAAGCGTGCACCCCAAGGTGGCTGAGCAGCCGGGCACCTCCCCCTTTTGAGGGGGCAGGAACGTCATGCCGAGCGGGGGCAAACCTGATAGACTCGCCCTTCTCCCTTTTTCAACCAAGGTTCACCAGCGGATACCCTATGCCCCAATCGCCAACAGCTCAGGCTGCCGCCCTCTCCCCCCGTTTCCTGTTTATCCTGCTGGGTGCTCTGGCGGGTCTGACCCCGCTGGCGGTGGATATGTATCTGCCCGCCATTCCGGCCATCGCCCGGGATCTGGCCACCAGCATCGACGGTGCGCAGCTCACCATCAGCGCCTTTCTGGGCGGTTTTGCCATCGGCCAACTCTTCTACGGCCCGCTGGCCGACAGCTATGGCCGCAAGCCGGTGATCCTGGCGGGGCTGGTGATGTTTGCCATCGCCTCGGTGGGCTGTGCCATGGCAGACTCCCTGCCTGAATTGCTGGCCTATCGGATGTTGCAGGCGGCGGGCGGCGCGGCCGGCTCTGTGGTGGTCAATGCCCTGCTGCGCGATCTGTTCGAGAAGGATGCGTTTTCCCGCGCCATGTCATTCGTCATTCTGGTGATGACCCTGGCGCCGCTGGTGGCCCCTGTGGTGGGGGGCTATATCAGTGCCCACGCCGACTGGCGGGTGATCTTCTGGCTGCTGGTGGGGATCAGTCTGCTGATCTGTCTGGTGATGCAGTGGAAAATTCAGGAGACCCTGAAACCGGAGCACCGTCAGCCGCTCAAGATCGGCCAGATCCTCAAGAACTACTGGGGGGTGCTCTCCCATCGCGGCGCCATGGGTTACGTGCTGTGCGGCTCCCTCTCCAGCTCCGGCATGTTCGCCTTCTTAAGCGGCTCCCCTTACGTCTATATCGAGTACTTCAAGGTACCGACCGAGCACTACGGCTGGCTGTTTGGCCTCAATATCCTGCTGATGATGGTGGTCACCTTCGTCAACAGCCGACTGGTGAAAGGGGTGGGCGCCGAGCGGATGCTGCAATACGGCCTGCTGGTGCTGCCCTGCGCGGGCGCCCTGCTGGTCTACAACGCCTGGAGCCAGACCGGCGGCCTGTGGGGCATCGTCATTCCGGTGGTACTGTTTGTCGGCCATATCAGTCTGGTGGGCGCCAACGCCATGACCGGCCTGATGGGCCACTTCCCGCAATCTGCGGGCACTGCCTCGGCACTGGCGGGCACCCTGCGCTTTGGCATCGGCGCCCTGGTCGGCATTCTGGTCAACCTCAATCCGCCCCACTCGCCACTGCCGATGGCCATTGCCATCGCCTGCTGCGGGGTGGGCTCCACCCTGAGTTACTGGCTGCTGACCGGCAAGCGAGGCGATTGACCCCCCTCCCTCCTGTCAGGAAAACGAAAGAGGCTTCCGTCGACGGAAGCCTCTTTTCGTACTGGCTCGTACTGGCGGCCATACGTTCAGAACTGGGCACTGTTGAGCCAGAGGTGCGCCCCTATGCTCACCAGATAGCCGAGCAAGATAGCAGGCAGCCACTTCAGGTGGCCAAAAAAGGTATACATGCCGTGGGCCTGTCCCATCAGGGCCACCCCGGCCGCAGAGCCGATGGAGAGCAGGCTGCCGCCCACTCCAGCGGTCAGAGTCACCAGCAGCCACTGCCCCAGCGCCATATCCGGGTTCATCGACAGCACGGCAAACATCACGGGAATGTTGTCGATGATGGAGGACAAGACCCCGATAAAGATATTGGCCATGGTGGGATCCCCAGCGTCATACAACCAGTGTGATACCAGCTCCAGATACCCCATAAAGCCCAGCCCACCGACACACATCACCACCCCGTAGAAGAAGAGCAGGGTATCCCACTCCGCCTTGGCCACCTTGTTGAACACATCAAATGGCACCACAGAACCGAGACTGCGCAACCGCACCTCATCACCATTGCGTTCATAGAGCGCACGCTTGCGGGCAAGGGATCGTGGCAGCGACTTGCGCAAATAGAAGCCGAAAAACTGCAGATAACCGAGCCCCAGCATCATGCCCAGTACGGGTGGCAGATGGAGGAAACTGTGGCATAGCACCGCCGTGATGATGGTCAGCAAGAACAGCGCGACGATACGGCGGGCCCCTCGCTTGAGATCGACCACCTCGTTATCAGCCTCCGGCACATGGCGCGGCACCATCAGGCTCATCAGGATGGCGGGCACCAGAAAATTGAGCAGAGAGGGAATAAGCAGGGTGAAGAACTGGCCAAATTGCACCTTGCCCGCCTGCCACACCATCAGGGTGGTGATATCGCCAAAGGGACTGAATGCCCCTCCGGCGTTGGCGGCGATCACTATGTTGATGCAGGCAAGATTGACAAAACGCCGATCACCGTTGGCCACCTTCAACACCACGGCGCACATCAAGAGCGCAGTGGTCAGGTTGTCTGCCACCGGCGAAATACAAAAAGCAAGCCCGCCGGTCAACCAGAACAGGGTGCGCAAGTGAAAACCGGATCGCACCAGCCAGGCGCGCAGGGCATCGAACAGCCGCCGATCCTCCATGGCGTTGATATAGGTCATCGCCACCAGCAGGAACAGCATCAGCTCGGCATATTCCAGCAGGGTATGGCGAAATGCCTGCTCGGCGACAGGGCTCATCCCCTGCTGTGCATAGGCGATACCGATCAGGATCCAGATCACCCCGGCGGCCACCAGCACGGGTTTGGACTTGCGCAGTTGCAGATACTCTTCAGCCATCACCAGGGCGTAGGCCAGCACAAACAATCCGACACAAAAAAGTCCGATGGCGGAGGATGTCAACAGAACAGGGCCACTACTGGCATGGGCGGGAGGGATAAACAGGGAAAGCAGCAAAATAACAGGGGTGAGCGCAGACATGGTCTCTTCCTTTTAGAACCGTCTGGCAATCATGCTAGCACCTGGATGAAAAGAAAAATTCATCCAGGTCAATTAACGCTTAATTGGTTTGCTGTCGAAACGCGGGATTATTTCTTGCCGAAACCCGACTGCTTGAGGGTATAGCCTGCGCTGTTTTGCCAGGCATCCAGACCGCTGCGGTTATTGCCCGCCACCAGACTGGCGGCCAGACTCGGGCTGTTGAACAGCTGATCGGCGGTAAAGACAAAGCCACCCTGACTGCGGGGCACTATGACCCCCTTTTCCAGCAGTTCGTGACGCAGCTCGATCACCGCTTCACGCAAAGAGGCTGCATCCTCGCCATTGGCGGTGGAACCGGCCAGCACCATAAAGCCCGGATTTTGCCGCTTGCCCACCGGATAACCGTGGGCCTCGGCCCCTTTGCCGTTGAAGTGGTAGAGCTCGCGCTCCCCCGGCCGGTTATCGGAGAGTGCCTTTTGCAGGGTCATCAGCTCGTTGTAGATCTCGATGGGGACGACGGCAGCCTGCTTGTTGCCCTTGCTATCGATGATAAAACTGACTTGCTTGTGTAACATCCTTGCTCATCCTGTGACCCATGGAAGCCCCTATTCTAACCACCTCGGGCAAGCGGGATCCAGCGAGGATCCACTGCTCTTTTGCCGCCTTGATCACTAACTGGCACTCTTGATCAGCCGTAAGGGGTGTTGATCAATGCTGGCCGTGCTAGCGTACCAAGCATGATGAAAGCCATTGACCATCAAACGGTTATCCCATGCTGACCCTGCGCAACCTCTGCAAGAGCTTTGATAACGGCAGTGAACGACTGCCGCTGTTCCACCATCTCGATCTCGCCCTCCCCGCTGGCGAGATCACCCTGCTGCTGGGCCAAAGCGGCTGCGGCAAGTCGACCCTGCTCAATCTGATCGCCGGGCTGATTGCACCGGACGAAGGGGAAATCTGGCTGGGGGAGACCCGGATCGACACCCGATCCCCCGACGAGCGGGCGCGCCTGCGGGGTCGCCATTTCGGTATCGTCTATCAGGATTTCAACCTGCTGCCGACCCTCAACGTGGCCGAGAATCTGGCACTGCCGCTCGCCATCAACGCTCTGCCACCGGATGAGACAAAGATTGACCAGTTGCTGCATCGGCTCGATATGAGCCACAAGCGCCAAGCCTGGCCGGAGCAGCTCTCCGGCGGTCAGCGTCAGCGGGTAGCGCTGGCCCGTGCCCTTATCCATC
Source organism: Aeromonas sp. R10-2 (assembly GCF_040908445.1). Taxonomy (NCBI): domain Bacteria; kingdom Pseudomonadati; phylum Pseudomonadota; class Gammaproteobacteria; order Aeromonadales; family Aeromonadaceae; genus Aeromonas; species Aeromonas sp. R10-2. The sequence goes on from NZ_JBFODS010000021.1 coordinate 44,810, forward strand.
AGCCCCAGTGGCTGCTCGCCGACGAACCCACCGGCAGCCTCGATGAGCACAATGCCGAACAGGTAATGGCGTTGATGGTGGCGGCGGTGCGTGATACCGGCGCAGGCTTGCTGCTGGTGAGCCACAACCCGGCCTATGCCGAGCTGGCCGACAGGGTGCTGCGCCTTGAAGGGGGTCAACTTATCGAACTAAAAGGGCCCCGTCATGACTAAACAGCGACTTCGTCTGTCGGGGGCACGCTGATGCTGCCACTCAAAGCGCTGCTGCGCCTCTATCGCAGCCACCCCTGGTTGCTGCTGATGAGTCTGGCCGGGCTGGTATTGGGAGTGTCGCTGGTGGTGGCCATCGAGCTGCTCAATCACAGCGCCCGCACCAACTTCGTCGCCGCCCGCAGCCAGCTGGCGGGGGAAGCCAACTACCGGCTGGCGCCCGCTGGCGGGCTGGATGAACAACTTTACGTGCAATTGGTGACCAGCCAGCCCGCCCTGGATGCCATGCCCCAGCTCCATGGCTGGCTCAAGGATGAAGAGGGGCGCAGCTTTCAACTGCTGGGGATGGATCTCTTCAACCCCGGCCCCCTGCGCCAGCTGTTTGGCGCCCAACCCGCGAGCGAACCCGCATTTTCCCTCAACCGCGCCGACAGCATCTGGCTGGCGACCCCCGAGGCAGATCGCCTTGGCTGGCAAGCGGGCCAGAGCCGACGTTTTGTATTGGGCGGCAGCGATGGCGCCAGCGCCCGCCCCCTGACCCTGACGCTGGCGGGCACGTTTGAACCGGGCGCCGTGCCCATGGAGCGACTGCTGATAACCGATATTGGCCTCGCCCAACCGCTGCTGGACAAAGCGGGTCGGCTCGATCGCATCGTCTTCAAGCTAAGCGACGCCGAGGCTCGCACTCTGCAGGCCACCCTGCAAACCGATTACCCCAACCAGCCCTTGTGGCTTGAGCCCATCAGCCCGGCGCTCGATGCCAGCCAGCTTGGCGATGCGCTGGCCCTTAACCTGACGGCGCTGTCACTGCTCGCCATGGCGGTGGGACTGTTTCTGGTGTTCAACGCCCAGCGATTCGTGCAGAGCGTGCGCCGCCCCCAGCTGGCCCAGTTGATCATTCTGGGAATGGGGCCAAGCCGGGTGCTGCGCTGGCTCATTCTGGAGCTGCTTATTCTTGCCACCATCGGCACCCTGCTCGGGGTGCTGCTCGGCAGCCTGTTGGCGCTCGCCTTGATGGGGCAACTGACCCAGGCGCTGGCCGATCTCTATGGGCCCAACCCCATCGATCTGCTTCGCCTCTCCCCTGTGAGCCTGCTCAAGGCGCTGTTGATCGGGCTGCTCGGTACGCTGGCCGCCAACCTGCCCGGCTGGTGGCAACTGCTGCGCCAATCCCCCCTCGAACTGCGAGCGGGAAGCAGCCGTCCCCCCGCTCACCCGTGGCGACGGCGCGTGCTGGCCATCGCCATCTTGCTGCTGTGCGCCCTCTGCCTGTGGCTGCCGCAAACGGGTCTGAGTGGCGCCCTCTTTATCGCCGGCGGCTGGCTGCTGGCCATGGCGCTCTGGCTACCCGATGCCCTGCGCGGCCTGCTTGGCTGGTTGCGACGGCGCGCGGGCGGCCCCCTCACCGCCCGGCTCGGGGTGGCCGAGACGCTCTATCATCTCGATCGCACCGCCATCGCGGTGATGGCGTTGCAGCTGGCCATCGCTGCGGCCATCGGCATCGGGGTCATGGTGTCGAGTTTTCGCTCCAGCGTGGAGATCTGGCTCGGCCAGCGTCTGGCCGCCGATCTCTATGTCACCGCCCCCAAGGGGGTGGCGGGCAACAAGGGCACCTTGAGCGAAGCGACCCTTAAGACCCTGCTCGCCAATCCGCTGGTGAGCGCCGCCTCGCGCCGCTCGGTGCACCCAGCCCGCTGGCAGGGGCAGCCCATCGAGTGGGCGCAGATGGACTTTATTCCCCAGCTTAAAGCGGCCTATCCGCTGCTGGCCGGACGCTGGCCGACCCGTCCTGACGAGGTGCTGGCGAGCGAGCCGCTGACGGTGCGCCTCGGGGTCAAGGTAGGCCAGACATTGGCGATCAGCGGCGAGCAGGGGCCAAGGCAGTTCACCGTCACCGGCGTCTATCAGGACTACGGCAGCGACAAGGGGCAAATTCTGCACGCCTTCGAGGCGGGGGCGGTGCAATCCCTCGCCCTTTTTAGCAACGACCCCGAGCAGCTGGCCGACCGTCTGCGCGAGCGCTTTGGCGAGCAGCTCAATCTGCTCTCCGCCCCCGCCATCCACAGCGCGGCGCTCAAGGTGTTTGACCAGACCTTTGTGGTGACTGAGCTATTGAAACTGCTGATCCTCGGCATCGCCTTTGTCGGCATTGGCTCGGCCTTTATGGTGCTGGGGCTGGCGCGCCGTGGCGAGCTGCAGACCTTGCAGAGTCTGGGCTTGAGCCCCCGCCACTGCCGCCAGCTGCTGGTGTGGCAAGGGGCTGGATTGGGGCTGCTTACCGCCCTGCTTGCCCTGCCGGTGGGGTATGGCCTCGCCTGGGTGCTGATCGAGGTGGTCAATCCCCGCGCCTTTGGCTGGCGCCTCGCCTTCGAGGCCGCCCCCCTTCATGCGGTCACCGCCCTGTTGCTGGCACCGGTATGTGGCGCATTGGCATCCTGGTATGCGGCAAGGAGAGTGGTATGAGATATCGGTTAGCGCACTGGCTCAGCCATGGTTGGAAGACCCCATTGACCACTTCCCTCTATCCGCCCCTTCTTCAGCACAGAGAAGAGCTGAGTGCGGCATTGAACCATCCCCTCTCCCTTCGGGAGAGGGCCAGGGTGAGGGGAAGCTTGTCCTCCTTACGGCCCCTGTGGCTCGCCGCCCTCTTGATCCCGCTGATTGCCATGATCGGCAGCGCGCAGGCCAGCGATCTGGGCGCCCTGCTCGGCGGCGGCAACGACAGCTTTAAAAAGGTGTTGCCGGGGCAAACCATAAAACTGCCGGAGGATCACGCCGCCCACCCCGATTACCGCTCCGAGTGGTGGTATCTCACCGGCAACCTCAAGGATGAGCAGGGGCGCGAATATGGCATGCAGTGGACCCTGTTTCGCCAAGGGATCGAACAAGAACTCCGCACCGGCAACCCCTGGCTCACCCCCCAGCTCTGGCTGGCCCAATTTGCCATCACGGATCTCGACCGTGGCTCTCACCAACAAGATGAACGGGCCAGTCGGCAGGGCCCGGGGCTGGCGGGGGCCAACGGCGGCCAATATTGGCTCAGGGAGTGGCGGCTTGCCTCGCAAGGGGCTGCGCTGTTCCCCGCCACCCTCAAGGTGCAGAGCAAGATTGGCGAGCTGAACCTCACCGTCACTGCCGCCAAGCCGCTGGTGCTGCAAGGCAAGGCCGGTTACAGCGAGAAGAGCCCGGGCAACGCCTCCTTTTACTACTCCTACCCACGCCTGCATTTGAGCGGCACCCTGACTCGCGATGGCGAAACCCGCACCGTCAGCGGACAAGGGTGGTTTGATCACGAGTGGAGCAGCTCGGTATTGGCGGAGTGGCAATCGGGCTGGGACTGGTTTTCGCTGCAACTGGCCGATGGCCGCGAGCTGATGCTGTTTCGCCTGCGCACCAAGGCGGGCCGCCGTGCTAATCCCGAAAACCAGCCCGAAAACCGCTACGGCATCTTGATTGAGCGGGATGGCAGCAGCCGGGTGCTCGCCCCCGACGCGATTCGCCTCACCCCGGGCAACACCTGGCGCGGCCCCAAGGGGCAGAATTACCCCGTCGAGTGGCAGCTAAACGCCGCTGGGATGAGCCTCACCATCAAGGCCCGTCAGCCCAATCAGGCCATGACAGGTCGCTTTGACTACTGGGAGGGAGCTGTCTCTGTCTCGGGGGATGCCAAGGGGGTCGGCTATCTGGAGATGACGGGGTACTGAGCCAACGGCCCGCTCCGTTTCTCTGCCGTTGTTCTGCTTTTTCCCGCTGATGCTTGCCTGCTCTGCGGCATTTTCTCTGTATATGCAGTGTTCCGAGGCGCCTTCCCTCCCCGATTTCTGATCCCCATCAAAAATGCGCTTAAGTTCCCCGCCCTAGAAAACGTTTTGCTTAACAACTGGATACGCACTTGATACCATGCTCATCCGGCACTCACAGCCCCAAAGGCAACCAAGAAACCCAATATGGATTTCCCCAATTCAATCAGGTCAACAACAGCACTCTGGGAGCTGAAACCCCGTGCGGTAGCCAGACCAAGAAAAATTCGCAAAACTCCGATTACGCTTCGCAATTATAACCTACCGAGCTGTGATGAATCATGAGAGTTACATTTCAGATTATTAGGGGCCATTATGAATAAGAAGATTGTACTGATAATTGCGAGTTCTATTACTGCTATAGGAGTTATATGGATAGGGTTATGGGCATTTAAGTCAGGTGCTGGCCTAGGATTAAATGTCAAGTTCGCTGCAACTTCCGAGTGCAACGAAGATTACCCCCTCCTAATTACGGTTACAAATCGCCTTCCTATTGCACTTGAATATTATCAGTTCAGAATACAGGCAAAGAGACCTGGGCGTAGTAGTTTAGTACGCAATGAATCCATTAGATATGAAAGCGATGTAATTTTAAATGGATGGAGTTCTCATAGCTCTTGCTGGAAAGCTCCCTGGATAGACCTAGATAATATACCAGTATCTTTTGATGATGATTATGTTGCAAAGTATAAATCGAAAACAGAGAAGGACAATGAAAATCTAATTTGGTCTGTCGGTGTTAGGTATGCTCGTTGGGGAACTATTACATTTGGTTATCGTTCATGAGGAATAACATGGAATTTGAGCTAAAAATTTGCAATGTTGAAAATTATTATATCGATGTAGAGCTAGAGAAATATCGTATTTACTTGAACGCTCTAAGAGATGACTTAATACGTATTAATGACTTCTCGAATGTGACGCTAATTAATGAAACCTTTAGATTTGAAGCACAGGCATCACTAAAAGAAGTTAAAGAATTAATTCAACCTTTATTAGATTCAAGTCTCAGTGATATGTTATGTTGTGAGCACCTAATTGAACTGTCATAGGACCGTAGGCTCGATTACGCTTCGCTAATCGAACCTACTTGAAATGCGCCAAACCGACGTTCGATGGGATGAAAATAATATTTCCGTGTTGGGTTTCGCTTCGCTCAACCCAACCTACGCCCAACCTTCCCCATTAAAAGGCTTATGCCACGACCGTCTGACTGGATATAAACGCCAACGACTGCCGGTTAAAGTGCTCCGGCTGCTCCACATTACAGACATGGCCGCAGTTTTCGATGATCTCGAGCTGGCTATAAGGGTCACGGGCCACCTGTTCGCGCACCGGTGCCAGAAACATATGATCCTCCTCCCCCATCACATAGAGGGTGGGAATGGGCAGGGAGCGTTCGCGGAAGTAACGCATCAGCGGGTTGACCTCGGTGGCGAGGCGGAACCAGCGTTTGAACTCTTTCTGGCAGAGCTTGCGGGCTTCGCGCACAAAGAGGTTGCGCGACTCCTGATGGTGCTGGCGCGGCATGATGATGAAGGCAAACAGCCGGTAGAGCCACATATAGGGCAGGAAGTGCTGGCCGAGTCGGCCCAGTTGCACCAGCACCCGCGAGCGGATATCGAGCCGCAGGATGGCGCCGCCCAGTACCATGCTCTTGACCCGCTCCGGGCAGAGCTCGGCCAGATGGCGAATAAGGATGGTACCAAGGGAGATGCCGACGAAGTGGGCGCGGCGGATATCGAGATGATCGAGCAGCCGAACGATATCTTCGGTCACTTCCCGAAAGCTGTAGTGGCCCTTGACCACCTGTTGCAGCTGGTGGGACTGGCCGTGGCCGCGCAAGTCCAGCAGCAGCACATTGAAGTGCTCGCGATAGGCGCGCAGCTGCTTGAACCAGATGGAGGAGCTGCCACCGGCGCCGTGGACAAACACCACCCAATCCCGCTCGGGACCCAGTTCGAAAGTCTTGTGATACAACATCCAATAGGCTCCCTTGGTGATGGGGGGTATACTCGGCTGCGCGCATATTAACAGAACAGGCCCGCCGATAGATATGCGCCTGACATGACCCGGATCACCCCTTGCGCGAGAACCCACCATGGATTTGACCCGTTTGCGCCACTTTCTGCTGACCCTGCCGGGCGCCACCGAAGATACCCCGTTTGGCCCGGAGATCCTGGTCTACCGCATCGCGGGCAAGATGTTCGCGCTGGTGGATTGGCAGGCCGAGCCGCTCACCATCAACCTCAAATGCGAGCCCGAGCTGGCGTTGCTGCTGCGCGAGATCCACCCCGAGGTCAAACCGGGTTGGCATATGAACAAGCAACACTGGAACACAGTGACCCTGAACAGCACCTTGCCAGATGATCTGTGGCAGGGCTGGGTGCACCACTCCTATGAGCGGGTTGTCGCGGGTCTGCCCAAAGCCAAACGGCCACAGGCGCCGCGTCCCCTCCCCACCACTGACGACCCAACCTTATGACGCCAGCACTTAGCCCAGCACTTTGCATTGTCCCCCTTGGCGAGGCACATATCCCCGCTCTCGTAACCCTGTTTGAGCAGGCGGTGCGACGCAGCGGCCCCGAGCACTACAGCGCCGAGCAGGTGGAGCAGTGGGCCCTCGGTTCACAACATCCGGGCTTTGTCAGCCAGCTGCGCGAGCACCACGGCTGGGTGGCGGAGCAGGCAAATGTGCCCCTCGGTTTTGTTACTCTGAGTGCTGATGGCCACCTCAGCCTGCTCTATGTGAGCGCCGACCATCAGCGCCAGGGACTGGGCAATCTGCTGCTCACCACGGCGCTCGCGGGGGCCCGAGGGCTCGGTATGACCCTCATCACCACCGAGGCCAGCGCCTTCAGTTATGAGCTATTTTTACGACATGGCTTTACGTTGACCGAGCTGGAGTGCGTGGAGCGGGGCGGAGTCAGTTTTACTCGCCATCGCCTGCACTGCTGCTTGCCAAGCTAGGGCAAGCCACTAAAATACGCTTAATTTTCGTATTGTTACTGTATTGAGGCAGCAACCATGGTGGTAGAAAGTGAAGGCTATATCTCGCTGATCGAGTATCTGGTGGAGAGTTTGGGATTGTTTGAATCCCAGCAGCAGAACGATGGTGAAGAGACCATCGAAGATCTGGTCAGTGGCCGTGTTGCCAGCAACCTGATGGCCATTTGCGAGCAAAACCCCCAGCTCGATCCCAAGGTGCGTTTCGCCATCATGCAGGAGGCCGACGCCGTGGTCGCCGATCTGGAAGAGGTACTCTCCGCCGTCTGGCTGCGCGCCCCGACCCCGGAACAGAAAACCTTCCTCATCGAGTTTATCGATCTCATCAAGAACCTGTTCGACAGCGCCATCGGCTGATCTGCCGTCCGGCTCTCCCGCCCAACACAAGATTTCAGAACAGCAGATAAGGAAAAGGGCCGCCTTGGTGGGCAGCCCTGCTTGCTATCATTTTCAACCCGCCAGTGCGTTCATTCATCAGGCGGTTATCAAGGCAAGAAATGTGTCTGGACTTTGCATCCGATCCCTGGACGCTACCTAGTTAGTCCCGCCTGGTCGCAATAAGTTCCCTCCTCCGACCATTTATTTTCACTTTTATTAAGAAATCGACTACAAACCTGTTCAGCGGTTCAGGCTGGGCGGCAAACAGACTCCAATGCCACCCAATCCGCAGTAGCCATCCGGATTTTTCTCCAGATATTGCTGATGGTAATCCTCGGCGTAGTAGAAGGGCGCCAGCGGCAGAATGCGGGTGGTAATGGCCCGGCTGTCGCCGCTTGCCGCCATCGCCTGCTGATAGGCCGCCATGCTCTGCTGGGCAATGATCTGCTGGCTCTCGTCACCATAGAAGATCACCGAGCGATACTGGGTGCCAATGTCCCCGCCCTGACGCATCCCCTGAGCCGGATCGTGCTGCTCCCAGAACAGTCTGAGCAGATCGCCGTAGCTGATCACCGCCGGATCAAACACCACCTGCACCGTTTCGGCATGACCGGTCAGGCCGCTGCACACCTCTTTGTAGGTGGGATTCTGGGTCACACCGCCCTGATAACCTGCCGCGGTGGAGTAGACGCCCGGCTGCTGCCAGAACAGGCGCTCAACGCCCCAGAAACAGCCCATGCCAAACCACGCGATCTCCATGTTCTCGGGCCAGGGACCCTGGGTCGGGTTGCCATTCACCGCATGCTGCTGACCAATCACCATCGCTTCGCGTCGTCCCGGCAGGGCATCTGCCGGTGAAATAATCTGTTCCATGAATTCTGTCCTTGTATAAAACCCTGTGAAATCACATAGCTGACGAAAAGGAGCATCGAAGATAGCAGTTTATCGCGCCGGATCAACCGGCGGGCCCCTCCCCGCTCGCTCCGGCGGCCGTCTGCACCGTCTGTCCCTCTTCCCCGATCCGCACGGCCAACCCGCCCCTCGTAGACCAGAAACGGTCAAAATCAATATTTAGTCTTGATTTGTGAATTAATTTTCATATATTGAGCCAATCGCTGTTTTTTTATGGAAGAAATATCAAGTGCGTGAACGCGAACCCAGTCTGGTCAATGCCTTCCGGCAATCCACCCCCTATGTCAATGTGCATCGGGGTGCCACCTTTGTGCTGATGATGGGGGGAGAAGCCATCTGCCACCCCAACTTCGCCAATATCGTCAGCGATATCGCCCTGCTGCAGACACTGGGCATACGCCTGGTGCTGGTGTTTGGTTCACGTCAGCAAAACGATGAGGCGCTGGCCCGCGCCGGTATCGAGGCCCAGTATCACAAGCGGATCCGGGTCACCGATGACGAAAGTTTCACCATCATCAAACAGGTGTGTGGCGGCCTGCAATACGACATCACCGCCCAGCTCTCCATGGGGCTCGCGAACACCCCCATGCAGGGGGCGCGGATCAGCGTGGTGAGCGGCAACTTCGTCACCGCCCAGCCGCTGGGTGTGGATGATGGCATCGACTTTTGCCACAGCGGCCGGGTGCGCCGCATCGACGTGGAGGGGATCACCCGCCAGCTCGATCAGAAGAGTCTGGTGCTCATCTCCCCCATCGGCTGCTCGGTCACCGGCGAGAGCTTTAACCTGAGCTCCGAAGAGGTGGCCCGCCGGGTGGCGGTCGATCTCAAGGCGGACAAGCTCATCTGCTTTAGCAGCACCCAGGGGGTAATGGACACGCGCGGAGAAGCCATCTCCGAGCTCTTCCCCGAGCAGGCCGAAGAGCTGCTGGTGGAGCTGGAGCAGGCGGGAGAAGAGATGTCCGGCACCGCCCGCTATCTGCGTGCGGCCATTGCCTCCTGCCGTGGCGGGGTGCCCCGCTCCCATCTGGTGAGCTATCAGGATGATGGCGCCATGCTGCAGGAGCTGTTCAGTCGCGACGGCCTCGGCACCCAGATCGTGCGGGAAAGTGCCGAGCAAGCCCGCGCCGCTACCATCGAGGATATCGGCGGCATTCTGGATCTCATTCGCCCGCTGGAGGAGGAAGGCATTCTGGTGCGCCGCTCCCGCGAGCAGCTGGAGATGGAGATCGACAAGTTCACCATCATCGAGCGCGATGGCCTCATCATCGGCTGCGCGGCCCTCTACTGCTTTATGGAAGAGGCGATGGCGGAGATGGCCTGCGTCGCCATCCACCCCGACTATCGCAACTCCAACCGGGGGGATCAGCTGGTGGCCAAGGTGGCCGAGCGGGCCAAACGGCTCGGGATCCGTCGCCTGTTCGTGCTCACCACCCGCTCCATCCACTGGTTCCGGGAGCGTGGCTTCGATCCGCTGGAAGTGGAAGATCTGCCGGTGGCGCGCCAGCGTCTCTACAACTGGCAGCGCCGTTCCAAGGTTTTGTCAAAGACCATTGCCTAAGTCATTGATCCTGCGTTGAGTTAGCTGACAATTTGAACTTTTTCACAAACTCGATTGACAGTGCAATCCAACGCAGGGTATTTCTAAATGCACTCCACCGCCCTGGTGGAGCCAGAAGAGGAGCGCTGCCCAGGCAGCCCAAGGGAGGACGCCAGCGTCCGGTGAACTTGGGTCAGGGGGTGCAGCGCCGAGACGAGTGAGGAGACTGGTGACCTCAACGTCGGCTGCGGGGGCTGAATCCCCCGGGTTGTCATCGGTAGTGATCATCCCCCACCGCGCCCTGTCAGGGGCGGTACGGGATGGGCTCTGCAGGTGGAGTGCTTCTGGCCGGGATAGCTTCGTTCATTCCTGCCATTTTCAGCCTCCTCCTCTCTTTTTTGCCCGATGGAACCGGAATCTTAAAATAAGACAGGAGTAAGCAATGAGCCCGATCAATGTCGCCAAGTTTGGCGGAACCAGTGTCGCCAACTTCCCGGCCATGAATAACTGCGCCGATATCGTGCTGGCCAATCCCGCCACCCGGGTGGTGGTGCTGAGCGCCAGCGCCGGTGTCACCAACCTGCTGGTCGCTCTGGCACAAGGGGAGCTGGACGAAGCGGGCCGCGACGAGCAGCTAGCCAAACTGGCCGGGATCCAGCAGGCCATTCTGACCGATCTCGGCAACCCTGTTGATGTGAGCGCCCTCATTCATGGCCAGCTGGACGAAATTCGCCTCATGGCCCAGCAAGCCCACCAGCATACCGATGCGGAGCTGGCCGATCGCCTCATCGCCTGCGGCGAGCTGATGTCTACCCGCCTCTTTACCGAACTGCTGCGCCAGCGCGGCGTCAAGGCCCACTGGCAGGATGTGCGCCAGCTGATGCGCACCGACAGCCGCTTTGGCAAAGCCACCGTCGATCTGGCCACCACCCGCACTCTCTGCCAGCAGACGCTGGGCCCGCAGCTGGGCGATAGCCTTATCATCACCCAGGGCTTTATCGGCGCCGATGGCGATGGCCGCACCACCACGCTCGGTCGCGGCGGCTCTGACTACAGCGCAGCCCTGCTCGCCGAAGCGCTCGATGCCGCCAGTATCGAGATCTGGACCGATGTGCCCGGCATCTACACCACGGATCCGCGCCTAGTCACCCGCGCCCGTCCCATTCCCGAAATCAGCTTTGTCGAAGCGGCCGAGATGGCCACTTTCGGCGCCAAGGTGCTGCACCCCGCCACCCTGCAACCGGCGGTGCGCCAGAATATTCCGGTGTTTGTCGGCTCCGCCAAGGATCCTGCCGCCGGTGGTACCTGGATCCGCGCCAGCACAGATTCAAGCCCGCTGTTTCGCGCCGTAGCCCTGCGCCGCCAGCAGGTGCTGGTGACCCTGCACAGCCTCAACATGTTCCACGCCTACGGCTTCCTGGCCGAAGTGTTCGGCATTCTGGCCCGTCACCGCATCTCGGTCGACCTCATCACTACCTCGGAAGTGAGCGTGTCACTGACCCTGGATCACACCGGCAGCCAGAGCAACGGCGAGCCGATCCTGAGCGACAAGGTACTGGCCGAGCTGGGCCAGCTTTGCAAGGTGGAGGTGGAAACCGGTCTGGCACTGGTGGCGCTCATCGGCAACCGGATGAGCGAAGTGAACGGGGTTGGCAGTCAGGTCTTTGACGCCCTGCGCGAGCACAACATCCGGATGATCTGCTACGGCGCCAGCGCCCACAACCTCTGCTTCCTGGTCAAGGAGAGCGAGGCGGGCAATATCGTCAACCGCCTCCATCAGGAGTTGCTGGACTGACCCTCAACCGAGGCAATTCCGGCCATGCAACAGGGCGCCTGCAAGGCGCCCTGTTCATTTGCGTATCCCTTACGTTGCGGCTCAGGCAAGGCTGGTGGCAGGCAGCTGACAGGCCACGGCTTCCCGGCGCAGTTGCTGCAAGCGGGCCAGCAGCCCGGTCTGGCCCAACTCAGTCTCCTGAGGCGAGAGATTGTCCACCAGCAGCGAATAGTGATCCGTCACCGCCTGCATCAACCAGTCGAGGCGACGCAGGGTGAGTGGGCCGCAGCTCTGGCCGCTCAGATCATCGGCCACATCGAGTCGGTGGCTGCGATACATGTCACGCCACCAGTTGGCGACCAGCGCCTCGTCGCTCGCCAGCGCGGCGCTCCACTCCCCTTGCAGGGCGTGCAGGCGGGCCAGCACGGGCGCGCTGGCCCCTTCACGGATCAGGTGGTGGATCTCCCGTTTCACCCATTTCAGACAAAGCTCGCGCCAGTAGCGAAATTGCGGCAGAGGATCGGCCTCATCGAGCCAGAGTCCGGAGAGGGTACGGGTCTCCAACCGCTCCGGTACATGGAACTGCGGGTCGACCAGACCGTTGGAGTTGTATTCAAAGCGGGGATCGAAGGTCCACATATAGCCAAAGTCGAACACGCAGATCTGCTCGCCGTCATCGAGCAGGTTGCCCGGGCTCGGGTCCCAGTCAAACCAGCCCCAGCGGGCCAGCTCACCCTGCACCTCCAGCATCTGGGCCAGATTGCGCTCGTTGAGCTGGTGGACCGGCACACCCCGCAACCAGGGGGAGACCAGCACCCCGGCCCGCGCCGAGCCAAAGCTGGTGCAGACCACGTGGGAGAGGACGGTAGGGTGCAACTCGCGCAGCGCCTCGATTTCGCGCCGCCGCTCCAGCTCGGTCAGAAAGGCGGTCTTGCCATCGAGGTTGGCCACCAGCGAATCCTGACGGCGCCGCTTGAGGCACCAATGATGCCCCTCCACCTTGAGGTGAAACACCTCGGCGGTGAGACCGTGGCGATAGACCTTGACCACAGCCGGATGGCTATCCTTCAGCTTGACCAGTTGGGCCAGCGGCAGCGGGCAGTCGCGCTCGCGTCCGATCCGGATCTCTTCCTTGCTCTCCAGCATGCGCAGCAATCTGGCCTGACGTGCCATCACTTTGGGATTCATACATGTACCTCCAGTCGCTATCGAGAGACTAAACAGCAGATCTCTCCCAAGCCAGTGGCAAAACCCCATGATGACGCTTTCATCACATATTCCGAACAACCCCTCGATCGGGATCACAATTTGCAAGGTTGAGCTGTAACCAAATATTCATTAAGTGGTCATTAAATTGACAAGCTGAAACAAGGCCCGCACCATCGGGTCAAACTCTATGCGGATGAACGATCTCTCCCTCACTCGCTCAAAGGATGAGCTTATATGAATCGCCCCTCCTCAGGCCGCCCCCGCGTCCTGAGTCTGCCTTCTCTACTGCTTGCCCTACTGGGCGGATTGCTGCTGCTGACCCTGTTGTTGCCACTGATCAATCCCGTTAGCTGGCTGGGCCGTGCCCAACCGCTGGTGCTGGGCCCCGCCGACAATCCGCTGGCTACCCTCACCCGCCACGCCCTGCTCTATAAAAGCGACAGCCGCGGCCTCTATCTGGTGGTACGGAGTCAGTGGCAGTTGCGGGGGCCGCTGCAAGCGGGGGACAAGGTGCGGGTAGAGCTGCTCAACGACAAGGGGGAGCGGATTGACCAGCTCAGTCAGGCGGTGGATAAACGTCAGGTATGCCGGAATAACCGCTGCACCCTGGATCTCAACAGCACCCTGCGGGCCCCGGACGATGCCCTTGATAGCCGCTATCAGTTGCGCATCGGTCTGCTGCTCAAGGATCGCCCCGAGAGCGGCGATTTCAGCCAGATCCTGCAAACCCTGCCGGAGCAGGGCTTCAACCTCACCTATCTGGTGGTGAGCCTGACGCTGGTGCTGGCCCTGAGCGCCGCCGTGCTAAAAACGGTGCTGCCAAAGCTGCGCCGCAGCCTGCGCTGGCGGATCATCGGCAGCCTGCTGCTCGGCAACCTCACCTTCGTGCTGCTGCACGGCTTCGTGGTGTTCAAGCTGGGGGAGTTTCTGCTCTGGTCAGGCTTTCGGCCGGAGCACTACTATCTGGCCTGGGGCAGCATGGTGCTGGGCTGGAGCCTCTGCGCGCTGGCGGGCTTCAACCTCTATATGGGGCTGGTCTTTACCGCGCTGTCAGGCATAGGTCTGCTGGCCAACTTTATGAAGATCGCCATCTACGGCGTGCCGCTCGGCGGGGACGATTTTGGCAACCTGCTGGCGCTGCTGCGGATCCTGCTCGACCAGCACCCCATCCTGCCCATCTTCACCGTGTTGCTGGCACTGTTTCTCTGCTGGCGCTTTGCCCTGTCACGCTGGGTGCTGCGCACAGCCGCGGCCACCGTCGCCTTCTTTGCCCTCTGCGTCTTTGCCACCCAGACCGGCAACAAGCTGCTGGGGGCCAACATTCGCTACGTGGATCGCGCGGTCAACTACCACAGAGACATCATCCGCTCCGGCCCCGGCCTCTATCTGTTCAATCTGGTGGACGAGATGCTGCAAAGCGGCAGCGTGTTTCGCTACCCCTTGCAGATCAACGAGCTGGCCCCACAGCTGAGCTATCCGCCCCAGGGCATTGCGCCGCGCTGGGATCTGGTGATCGTGCTGCAATATGAGTCGCTCTGGCTCGACTGGAAAGGGCGGATCTGCGCCCCGGCCCCCACCCTCTCCCTGCCCGCCAGCGTGCAGCAGTGGCAAAAGACCATCCACTCCCCCACCACCGGCGGCATGACGGTGCTGGCGGAGTTCGAGATGAATACCGGCTTGCCGGTGGGCTTGCTCAAGCAGGGGGTCGTGCCCTACTACTACCTCTCGCAGCAGGTGCCGGGGCTAGCCCAGAGCGCCAGGCAGAGCGGCTACCAGACCCTGTTCGCCCACCCCTATGTGGAAAAATTCTGGGGTCGCGCCAAAGCAATCCCGGCGCTCGGCTATGAGGAGCGCTGGTTCGACACCCGCTTCACCACCCTTGAGCACAAGGGGCTCTATATCTCCGATGATGCCCTCATCGACCACCTGCTCAAGCGCAGCGAACAGGATGACAAACCGCTGTTTGCCTATGCGGTCACCATGCAGGGGCACGGCCCCTTCGATGGCCCCCGCTATCAGGGGCAGGAGCGCAGCGGCGCCTGCCCGAACCAGAGCGAGAGCGACACCCAGCTGCTCAACACCTACTACACCGGGGTGGTGGATGCCATGGCCTCGCTGGAGCGGCTGCTCAAGACCCTCGACCAGTCGGGCAAGCGCTATCTGGTGGTGGCCTTTGGCGATCACCAGCCGTTTCTGATGTCCGCCGGCAAGGGCATTCACGGTGACAAGCCGGCACGCGATGCCACCTACCAGATCCCCATGATGGCCTTCACCCGCGCAGATGATCCCCTCAATCTGGCGACCCAGTTTGCACCGGTGCGCCAGCTCTACCAGATGGGTCAGGCCACCCGCCAGCTGCTGGCGGGGGATATCACCCCCATCGAAGAAAAGCCCCTGCTCCATCCGGTGCTAGGCGAGGAGAAAGGCTTCGACCCATCAAGCCTGGTGCCGCAGATCCGCGCCAGCTTCAGGCCCGATGCCCTGCCCTGATCACGCCCCACAAAAGCAGACAAGGCCGCATCCGCGGCCTTGTTGTTGGACATTCATTTCGTGCTCATTCTGCTCGCCACCAGGGCTGCAGCAAGGTGAGCTGCTGGCGGTCGAGATCGAGCGCCACCTCGATGCCCAGCGGCAACGTCAGCATGGGGTGGGTATGGGCGCAGTCAAACTCCGCCAGAATGGGGAAGTTCGGCTCCCCCACCACCTCCAGCAGGATATCGAGGGGGCTCTTGCCGCTGCCCTGATCGTTGAACCGCTCATGCTTGCCGAGGATAAGCGCGCCGATCCGCTCAAACACCCCGCACAGCTTGAGGTGGGCAAAGGAGCGCTCCAGCGTCTCGGCAGATTTCAGGCTGTCCTCCAGCAGCAAAATGTCGCCGTGCTCGATAACGGGCATATAGGGGGAACCCCAGATCCCCGCCATGGTGTTGAGGTTGCCGCCAATCAGCCGTCCCTCAACCCGACCTGAACCCACCGAGATCAGCCGATTGGGCTGGCACTGCTTGGCACGGGTCTGGTTCTCCCAGTCCAGCCGTTGATCGCTCCACTTTGCCGGGGTGGGCAGCGTGCAGGGGACGCCAGCTTCATCGGCCAATGCAATCTGTAAAAAACTGGCCAGTGTCTCATCCACCAGCGGCGGCAACTCGCCAAAGGAGGCCACCAGCGCCGGGCCATAAAAGGTAACCAGGCCAGTTTGGGCATGGATGCCGAGCAGCAGGGCCGTCACGTCTGAGTAGCCGACGATGATCTTGGGGTCGCGCCTCAGCGCCTCAAAATCGAGGTAGGGCAGCAGGGAGTTGGAGTTGCTGCCGCCAATCACCGACATGATGCAGCGCACTTCTGGGTCGCGAATAAGGGCATTGAGCTCCTCGGCCCGCACGGCGATGGAACCGGAGCGCCAGTGATCCTGCTGGCCGGTGAGGCTGCCCGCCTTGAGCCTAAAGCCCTGCCCCTCAAGAAAGGCTTTTGCGCGGGCAAAACGGTTGGGTGCCCAGGCGGTCGCCGCGCTGGAGGGGGAGAAAAAAGCGATGGTATCGCCACGTTTAAGCAGCGGGGGAACCAATAACGTCATGACACACTCATCCTTGCCAATATCCAACCATCACCGAGTCGTTGAGACTCCTACACAACCCCTTTGATCACAACGGGTTTATTACGGTCGTTTAGAAATACAAAACACTTGATTCATTATTAACAGATATTCTAAACACCATCCCCTTCCTAGAATGACCTCATTGCGATGGCCAACCCCGGTTGGTTGTCAGAATGATCGGCCTGACAGCCCGAACGTTCTCTTTCCCACTTTTTCTCTCTGACTTATCAATGAGGTGCCTGTCATGAACAAAAACGCATCCCCCAGCGCATTGGTTGTAGAAGGCGGTGCCATGCGCGGCATATTTGCCAGCGGCGTGCTGGATGCGTTTATCGAGCATGACTATCGCCCCTTTGACTTCGCCATCGGCGTCTCGGCGGGGGCCACCAACTTGCTGGCTTATCTCGCCAGCCAGCATGGCCGCAGCCACGAGATCCTGACCAAACTGGCGTGCAGCCAGCAGTTTATGGATCCCCTGCGCTTTGCCAAGGGGGGCAATCTGGTGGATATCCACTGGCTGTGGAACACCAGCTGTCGCAAGTATCCCCTCGACATTCACGCCTACCGGGAGACCGGCATCCCCTTCTATGCGGTGGTGACCAATACCCTGACCGGCAAGGCGGAGTACATCCGGGTCAAGCCGGAGAACATGAACGAGGTGCTGCCCGCCAGCTGCGCCATTCCCCTCGCCTCCCACGAATACCCGGAGGTGCACGGGGTACCGATGACAGATGGCGGGGTGGCCGACTCCATCCCGGTGATCGAGGCCTACCGCCGCGGTGCCCGTCACCTGACGGTGATCCTCTCCGAGCCGCTCGGCTATCGGCTCAAGCCGATGCCCTTCCCCTGGATGATCCGCACCCTGCTCAAGACCCGCCCCGCGCTGGCACAGGCGCTGGAGCAGCGGGATCGCAGCTACAACGAGGCGCTCGATTTTATCGCCAATCCGCCGGAGGACTGCCAGATCGAGGTGATCGCCCCGGCCGACTACTTCCCCGTCTCCCGTTTCACCCGCGATATCAACAAGCTGGAGATGGGATACGTGATGGGCAAGTGCGCAGGCTATCAGGCCGCCCTGCTCAATTGATAAGGGTTTTACAGACATGACCCGACCTGCCGCGACGCACGCGCCGCCAACACAATAACAATCGGGTCAGTTGAGCAACATGAGTCATAAAAACAGACCGTGGCGAGGCAAGCGCGGCCAGAACCGATGCCAGACATCCTGACCGGCCCGCTCCTCATCCCTATGCCAGGGCATCTCACCCTCATACAAGGTGTTTATTTATGTCGTTTCTTCTCACCCATCCCGCGCTGGCGCAGCTGTTCGAGCGGCTGCTGCCCGATTACCGGATTATGGCGCCCGCGGCCGAATATCGGGGCGGCCGCTTCTCCGACACCGACAACGTCACCTACCACAGCATCCGCCATCCGGCCGATCTGGTGTGGCAGGAGAAGTCCCACTTCTCCCCGAAAGAGGTGGTGCTCCCCATTACCCAGACCCTGTTCCACTTCGACAATCTGGAGCTGCGCGAATCAAAGGTGGAGGCCAAGCCCACCCTGCTGTTCTTGCGCAGCTGTGATATCCACGCTCTGCGCAGGCTGGATCAGGTCTACCTGAAAAATGGCCAGAACAGCGACGTCTACTACGCCCGGCTGCGCAGCAAGCTCAAGCTGGTGCTGCTGGAGTGCCGCGAGAGCTTCGAGAACTGCTTCTGCGTCTCCATGGGCAGCAACGAGACCCAGGACTACGCCGCCGCCATTCGTCTGAGCGATGAGGGTGCCCGTATCGAGGTGAAGGATCCCGAGCTGCTCGGCTACTTTGCCGAACTGGGTGAATCCGACGACTTCACCCCGGAGTTTGTCCAGAGCAACCCGGTCAAGGTACGCACCCCGGACAACGTCTGTGACGACCCCCAGCGGATCCGCCAGATCCTCACCGCCCATCCGGTCTGGGCCGAGTACGACAGCCGCTGCATCGGTTGCGGCCGCTGTACCACCTCCTGCCCGACCTGCAGCTGCTACAGCGTGCACGACCTCACCTATGCGGAGAACCCCAAGCAGGGCGAGCGCCGTCGCCAGTGGGCCAGCTGCATGGTGGATGGCTTCAGCGACATGGCCGGTGGCCACGGTTTTCGCGCCAAGCATGGCGAGCGCCTGCGTTATCGCGCCCTGCACAAGGTCAACGACTACAAGGCCCGTCAGGGGGAGGAGCACATGTGCGTCGGCTGCGGCCGCTGCGACGATCGCTGTCCTCACTACATCTCCTTTAGCAACATCATCAACAAGATGACCGATGTGGTCGAACAGACCATCGCAGCCGACAACGCGCAGGGGGCGAACTGATATGTGCCAGTGCCAGCAAACCGCAACAGCAGAACCGCAGCAGGACGTGGTCGAAAACCGCCTGCTGCCCAAGGCCTACACCATTCTGGCCATCGAGCGTCACACCGAGCTGGAGTGGAACTTTCGGGTCTCCCGAGACTTTGATGTCCACTACGGCCAGTTTGTGGAGATCTCCCTGCCCACCGTCGGCGAAGCGCCCATCTCGGTCTCCGACTATGGCGATGGTTATGTCGACCTGTTGATCCGCAAAGTCGGCAAGGTAACCGATGCGCTGTTTGCCCTCGATGTGGGCGACAAGGTGTGGATGCGCGGCGTCCACGGCAACGGCTATCCGCTGGAGACCTACCGCAACCAGCACCTCATCGTGGTGGCGGGCGGCACCGGCGTCGCGCCGGTCAAGGGGCTGCTGCGCCGCTTCAGCAAACATCCGGAAGAGGTGAAATCCCTCGACATGATCCTCGGCTTCAAGAACGAGCAGGCGGTGCTCTATCGCCACGAGATGCCGCTCTGGGCCGAGCAGCAGAACCTCATCGTCACCCTGGACGAGGGCAAGGAGAGCGAGCAGTTTCGCATCGGCCGGGTCACCGACTACATCGACCAGCTGGATCTCGCTGACAAGGAGGATATCCAGGTGATCGTGGTCGGCCCCCCCATCATGATCCGCTTCGTGGTGCTCGCCTTCCTCGAGCGGGGCATCCCCAAGGATCGCATCTGGGTCGACTACGAACGCCGCATGGCCTGCGCCGTGGGCAAGTGTGGCCACTGCCGGATGGGCGACACCTATATCTGCGTGGATGGACCGGTCTTTCGTTTTGACCAGGCCCAGCATCTGATCGACTGAGGGAGAACACCATGAGTCTCGATATCGACATCATCAAGGCCCGCGCCAAGAACGAATACCGCCTCTCAAAGGTGCGCGGCGAAGCGATGATCAGCGTACGCATTCCCGGCGGGATCATGCCCGCCCACCTGCTGGCGGTGGCCCAGCAGATCGCCGAACAGTATGGCAACGGCCTGATCCACCTCACCACCCGCCAGAAGCTGGCGATGCCCGGCATCAAGTATCAGGACATGGACAAGGTCAACGCCGCCCTCGAGCCCTTTATCAAGGAGATCGAGGTGGAGACCTGCGGCATCGAGGTAGAGGACACCACAGCCGGTTACCAGACCATCGGCGGGCGCAACATCGTCGCCTGTCAGGGCAACACCATCTGCCAGAAGGGCAATATCGACTGCACCGGGCTGGCCCAGCGGATGGAGAAACACCTCTACCCCAACCCCTATCACCTCAAGATGGTGATCGCCGGCTGTCCCAACGACTGCGCCAAGGCCAACATGGCCGACTTCGGTATCCTCGGCATCGCCAAAATCCACTTCAATGCCGAGCGCTGCATCGGCTGCGGCGCCTGCGTCAAGGCGTGCAGCCACCACGCAGTGGATTGCCTCGCCATCAAGCATGGCAAGGCGGTCAAAGAGGAGAGCAAGTGTATCGGCTGTGGCGAGTGTGTGCTGGCCTGCCCGACCCTGGCCTGGCAGCGGGATCCCAAGCAGCTCTACATGGTCAAGCTGGGGGGGCGCACCAGCAAGAAGACTCCCCGTACCGGCAAGCTGTTTCTCAACTGGGTCACCGAAGAGGTGCTGCATGCGGTGATCAAGAACCTGTTCGAGTTCGAGGCCGAGATGCTGGATGGCAAACCCATCTACCTGCACATGGGTCACCTTATCGACCGGGCCGGTTATCACAAGTTCAAGGAGCGAGTGCTGCGCGGCGTCACCCTCAACCCGGAAGCCATGGTCGCTGACCGCATCTTCTGGGCCGAAGATCAGTACGTCGCCAACATGCACGTCAAAGCGGTGCAATAGGAAAAACCTCGTTTGGGGAAGCGTGATCAAGTGGCCGACACCGGTGGGGATCTGTCGTTGGCCCGGGCGTAGATCACCCTTCCCCTTTTTTATTCCCGTCGGGGGATCTTTCCCCCGACCATCCGGGCCGCGTCACGGCGCGCCCTGCTATCTCGTCCGGCGCGGCATTGCGAGCGGGCCAGCATCCGGAGCCTGTTATGGACTTTCTCCCTCTCTTCTGTCAGCTGCAAAACAAGCCGGTCCTGATCGTCGGCGGCGGTGAGGTGGCGGTGCGCAAGGCGCGCCTGCTGCTCGATGCCAAGGCGAAGATCACCATCAATGCCCCGCATCTGGAACCCCAGCTGATGAGCTGGGCCGAGCAGGGTCGCCTGACTGTCTGCGCCGCCGATTTTCATCCCGAACTGCTCGATGGCAAGTGGCTGGTGATCGCCGCCACCAACCAGCAAGAGGTCAACCAGCAGGTCTTTCATGAGGCGAACCTGCGCCAGATCTTCTGCAATGTGGTGGACTCCCCGGCCCACTGCAGCGCCATCATGCCCGCGATCATTGACCGCTCGCCGCTGATGGTGGCTATCTCCAGCGCAGGCGCGGCGCCGGTTCTAAGCCGCCAGCTGCGGGAAAAACTCGAAGCCATGCTGCCGCAACACCTCGGCCAGCTCGCGGCGCTGGCGGGCAAGCTGCGCGAGCGGGTCAAACTCATTCCGGACAAGCTGGCCCGCCGCCGCTTCTGGGAGCGGCTCTTTAGCCATGAGCAACTGGCATGCCAGCTGGCGCGCGGCCAGCAGCAGGCTGCCGAGCAGAGCGTCGCAGAGCTGCTCGATGAGCAACCACAGAGCAAGGGAAGCGTAACCCTGGTCGGCGCAGGCCCCGGCGATGCGGGGCTGCTCACCCTAAGCGGTCTGCAGCAGTTGCAGCAGGCGGATGTGGTGGTCTATGACCGACTGGTCTCGCAGGAGGTGTTGGCGCTTGTTCGCCGGGATGCCGAGCGGATCTTTGTTGGCAAGGAGGCGGGCCGCCACTGCGTACCCCAGCAGGCGATCAACCAGCTGTTGCTGGAACAAGCGCTGCTGGGCAAACAGGTGGTGCGGCTCAAGGGGGGCGATCCCTTTATCTTTGGCCGGGGTGGCGAGGAGCTGGAGACCCTGGCCGAGGCGGGCATCTCCTTCTCGGTAGTACCGGGCATTACGGCTGCGTCGGGCTGCGCCGCCTACAGCGGCATTCCCCTCACCCACCGCGATCACGCCCAGCGGGTGCAGTTCATCACCGGCCACGACAAGGAGGGCAATATCGCCCAGGAGTGGTCGGCGCTGGTCGCCCCACGCCAGACCCTGGTCTTCTACATGGGGCTGGCCCACGCCGCCCGCATTCAGGATGCGCTGCAAACCCACGGCATGCCCGGCCACACCCCGGTGGCGCTGGTGGAACAAGGCACCCAGCTCAGTCAGCGGGTGGTGCGCGGCGAGCTGCAACAGCTGGCCGAACTGACCCATCAGGTGAAGAGCCCGAGTCTCATCATCATCGGCTCGGTGGTCACTCTGGCCGACAAGCTGGACTGGTATGGGGAAGCCAACGCCATCCACGGCATCTAACCCCGCACGGCTATCATCTAATAGCGACAAGAAAGCAGAGAGCGGCCACGCCGCTCTCTGCTTTTTGCATCAATGACCAAGCCGTGGCACGGCACGTCTGTTACTCGAGCCTGATGGGGCCGGTATTCTGAACATCGCTGTCATTCCAGTCGCTCTCATCGCGAATGCGCGGATCCCCCTGCAAGGTGTAGAGGATGGTGCCCTGACGAAACTGCAGCGCGCCATCGGCCCGTTTCGCCTTCACCTTGACTCCGTTGACCCACACCTGCTCCTTGCCATCCACCTGAATATTGGCCACCGTGGCGCCAGTCTCGCGGTTCTTGGCTACCCACTTGCCCTGATAGGGCGAGTCCCCCTTGGCCATCGGCAGTGCGGCGGCCTTGCCCGCCGACCAGGCGTGCACGGTGCAAAAGCCGTGGGCCCGGCGATCATGCTTGATGACGTAATCCAGGGTGGGTTCGCTGGCGGGCAGATCGAAGGTGATCCCGATAACCACCTTGCCGTTTGTGGCCGAATAGGCGGCGGGCGCCAGCGTTTTCAGGGTCGCCTTCTTGCCATTGATAAAGACGTTGCCCCCTTGCGACTTGACCCGAACATCGGTGGGACAGGTGGCGCTGAAATTTGGCAGCGCCGCGAGGGCACTGCCGGCATGGGCGGTCATGGCCAACATGACAAGGGTCAGCAGAGCAGGTTTTTGATTCATAGTGATACGCCTTCAAGAGAAGAGAACCTCGTCCGTGAGCGGTGTCGTTCCTGATGGCGGCACTCTAGCTTGACCCTCTCGGGCTACCCAGTTAAAAAAAATAAAACCGGTCAGTGGAATTATTAATAAATATAAATATTTAAAATCAATGAGTTGATAAAAAACCCTTACCAACAACACGTATCTGCCAAGCAATAAAAAAGCCGATAACCCGGTTATCGGCTCATTGCCCATGAAGACGCTGGAGCCCGATCAGACCACCACGGCGGTGCCACTGATGCTGACCATCAGCATGCTGCCGTTTTGCCCCACCACTTCGTAGTCGATATCGATGCCGACCACCGCATTGGCGCCAAGGGCGGCGGCACGCTCTTTCAGCTCATCGAAAGCGATCTCGCGGGCACGGGCCAGCTCTTTTTCATAGGCACCGGAGCGGCCGCCGATGATGTCGCGGATCCCGGCAAAGAGATCCTTGAAAATATTGGCGCCGAGAATGGCTTCGCCAACCACGATGCCGCGGTATTCACGAATGGTTTTGCCTTCCAGCGTGGGGGTCGTCGAGAGGATCATCTTGAACTCCTGTGAGTAGCAGAAGGGCTCAGACTACCCCAACTGCCCGAAAATCCCAACCGGGGGGTGACCTGTACGACGCCGTCCTTAAAAATCACGACGGCCAGATAAAAAAACACCGCGCACGGGGCACGGGGCACGGTGTTTGTTTCAAAGAGCCATTGCCAACGGCAAGCCGTCACGGATTGTAAGAGACCACCGAGCCGCTGAGGCCGGTCATCTGGGAGATCCGCCCCTGCATCCCCTGCAGTTTGGCCTTGGAGACATCCGGTCCGATAAAGACCCGGTTGAGCTGACCCTGCACCGGTGTGCGCGGCGAGGTGTGGGCAGAGTAGCCCGCCGCCCGCAGCTTGCTCACCAGCGCGTTGACGCTGTCGACGTTCTTGAAGGCGCCAAGCTGGAGGATCCAGCTACCCTGTGCCGGTGCCGCAGCAGGCGCGGGTGCGGGTGCGGTCGGCTGGGTCATCTTGCTTTCAATCAGATCGTCGAGGGACTTGATCTGACCCGCCTGCGGCTTGGCCGGTGCGGGCGCCTTGGCCACTTCAACCGGTTTGGCTGGCGTCGGCTTGGGTGCTGGCTTGGGCGGTTCGACCGGCTTTTTGGCCACCACTTCCGGCTTGGGCTGTGGCTTGGGTTGGGCATTCTGTTGCGGCTGAACCGGTGCCGGTGCGGCAGGGGTTGTCGCCGGCTGCGCACCGTTGCCCTGACCGGCGAGGGTCATGGGGTCAGCCACCTCTTCCACTTGCCACTGCTGGGCCGCAGAGGCCTGTTGCTGGCTGGCCAGATGATCGGCGGGCAGGCTGCTGGCTGCCGAGACCTGCAGCGCAGGCTTGGCAGGCTCCAGCTCGGGGCGCAGCGGGATCTTGGCAAAGGCCTCCTCCTTTTGTGCCAGCTTGTGACCATCCAGCAAGTCCGGCAGGAAAATAACAACCAGGGCCACCAGGATGACGGTGCCCACCAGACGGTTTTGAAACTTCGAGGCCAAGTTGAATCCTACCTTTACGTAACTCAATATGCGATTTGGCTCCCCGCCCGAAGGCCGGGGAGCCGGGGTGTGGCCTAGACGGCGACACCCGCCAGAATGTCGGCGACAGTGTAAAACGAACCAAACACAATGACCATATCGTCCGGACTCGATGCGGCCAACGCTGCCTGATAAGCGGCGCTGACATCATCAAACTCCCTGGCAGGGCCCTTGCCCTCTCCCAACTCCGCAGCCAGCTGCGCAGCAGTGGCGGCGCGCGGGCCGGTCAGGCTGGCCAGATACCACTCGCCGATCAGACCATCGAGTTCGGCAAGGGATCCCGCCATGTCCTTGTCTTTGAGCATGCCGACCACGGCGCGGCGTACACCCGAGCAGGGCATCTTGCGCAATTGCGCTGCCAGATAGGCTGCCGAATGGGGGTTATGGGCCACATCGACGATCACCAGCGGCGCACTTTGCAGCTGCTGCATCCGGCCAGCCAGCCGGACATTGGCCAGCCCGTCACGAATGGCGGACTCCGGCAGCGGCAAGCCGAGGGATTCCAGCGCCGCCAGCACGGTCACCGCGTTCATCAGCGGCAGTGCCGGTTTTGGCAGATCCCGCCACTGGTTGAGGCCGTGATAATCCCAACCGCTCTCGTGCTCATCGCCACGAAAATCGATACCGACCTGACGCAGGTTGGCGCCAAGACGCTGTGCTTCGCTCGCGATAGTCGCTGGCGGATTGGGCTCGCCACTGATGGCGGGTTTACCGGCGCGATAGACCCCAGCCTTCTCCACCGCCACAGCTTCGCGGGTATCACCCAGCCAATCGCAGTGATCAAGGGCAATGGAGGTGATCATCGCCACATCGGACTCCACCACGTTGGTGGCGTCGAGCCGACCACCCAGCCCCACTTCCAGCAGCAGCACATCGGGGGCGGCGCGGCAGAAGAGCCACAAACTGGCCAGGGTGGCGAACTCGAAGAAGGTGAGCGCTATCTCGCCACGCGCCGCTTCCACTTCGGCAAAAGCGGCGCAGTGATCGCTGTCGGGCAGCTCTTGCCCGTTGACCCGCACCCGCTCGGTAAAGCGCAGCAGATGGGGCGAGGAGTAGACGCCGACCTTATAGCCTGCGGCCATCAGAATGCTGGCCGCCATGGCACAGCTGGAGCCCTTGCCGTTGGTGCCCGCCACCGTGATCACCTTGAACGGCAGCTGGGTAAGCCCCATACACCGGGCGACAGCACCGACCCGATCCAGCCCCATGTCGATATTGACCGGATGGATCTGCTCCAAATAAGAAAGCCAGTCGACAAGCGACCGGCTTTGGGATTGTTGCATGTTTGAACTCATCTTCACTCTTCGATGACGTGAGTATTCAGCATTTTGGCGAGCAGGCTGGCCAGACGGTTACGCATTTCGCGGCGATCGATGATGATATCGATGGCACCCTTTTCCAGCAGGAACTCGGAGCGCTGGAAGCCTTCCGGCAGTTTCTCGCGCACGGTCTGCTCGATAACGCGCGGGCCGGCAAAGCCGATCAGCGCCTTGGGCTCGCCCACGTTGATGTCACCCAGCATCGCCAGACTGGCAGAGACGCCACCCATGGTGGGGTCGGTCAGCACGGAGATATAGGGCAGGCCCGCCTTGGTGAGTCTGTCCAGCGCAGCACTGGTCTTGGCCATCTGCATCAGGGAGAAGAGGGCTTCCTGCATGCGAGCACCACCAGAGGCGGAGAAGCAGACCAGGCCACGGCCTTCCTTGATGCACTCCTCAACGGCGCGCACAAATCGGGCACCGACCACGGAGGCCATGGAGCCACCCATGAAGGAGAATTCGAACGAACAGGCGACAACCGGTACCCCTTTGAGGGTCCCTTTCATCACCACCAGCGCATCTTTCTCCGCCGTCTCTTTCTGCGCGGCAGACAAACGATCCTTGTAGCGCTTGGAATCCTTGAATTTCAGTACATCCTGCGGCTCCAGCTCGGCACCGATCTCGGTACGACCCTGCTCATCGAGGAAGCTCTCGAGACGGGCGCGGGCGCTGATGCGCATATGATGATCACACTTGGGGCACACTTCGAGGTTGCGCTCCAACTCTGCCCGGTAGAGCACCTGTTCACAAGCACTGCACTTGGTCCACACCCCTTCCGGAATGTTGTGACGACGGGGCGCAGTGATCTTGCTCTTGGGAAGAATCTTCTCAAGCCAGCTCATGGAATTCCTTAATGCTTTTGTGCCTGACAAAACGCATCGAGCCTAGATTGTTCAATGACTTAATAGCTCGATGGCAACAAATGACGGGTCATTAAACCACAATTTTTCGGGCGCAGTTACTAAAAACTGGTCGTACCCGGTGCCGAGTCCGGCAGCCACAGCGGGCCGAGCGGCAACTGCGGCAGAGCAAACTCGGCCGGGTAATCCACGTCGACCAAATAGAGGCCGCCGGCCTTGGCGGTCGGCCCGGCCAGATTGCGATCCTTGGCAGCCAGCACCTCGGCAATCCACTCCACCGGTTTGAGCCCCTGCCCCACCAGCAGCAGGGAGCCGGTGATGTTGCGCACCATATGGTGCAGGAAGGCGTTGGCCTTGATGTCGAGCACGATGTAGGGGCCGGAGCGGCTGACACACAGATGGGTCACATTGCGCCACGGGGTGTTGGATTGGCAGGCGACGGCACGGAAGGTGCTGAAGTCGTGCTCCCCCAGCAGGCTCTGGCCCGCCTGGTGCATCAACTCCGCATCGATAGTCTCGTGGTAGTGGCTGACGCCACTGCCGAGGATCGCCGGCCGGTAGTTGTGGTTGTAGATGACATAGCGGTAGCGACGGGCAGTAGCGCTGAAGCGGGCGTGGAAGCTCTCGTCCACCTGCTTGACCCAGCGCACGGCGATATCCGGCGGCAGGTTGGAATTGAGCCCCAGGGTCCAGGCCCCTTCGGCACGGTTCGCCTCGGTATCGAAGTGGATCACCTGACCGGTCGCATGGACACCGGCATCGGTGCGTCCGGCACACTGGATGGAGACAGGGTGGTTGGCAATCCGGCTCAGCGCCGTCTCCAGTTCAGCCTGCACGCTGATCACTTCACGCTGACGCTGCCAGCCGAAATACCGGCTGCCGTCATATTCAATACCTAGGGCAATTCGCATGGATAAACTTGTCTTGTTGTGAAAACGCAGTGAAAGAAACGGGGCGGATTATACGCGCTCAGCCCGAAAAGTCCCACCACACGCCGCAATTGGCCTGGATGGTCAGCCTGCGCGGCCATGACCCCCCATCGCAAATCGCCAAAAGAAGAGGGCAGCCTGCTGGCTGCCCCCGTTTTGCTGATCCCGTGATGGGAGATGCTTTAGCCCAACCGCTTGAGCAACTTCTCGGCTTCGGCGCGCTGGTGATCGCTACCCTGTTCCGCTGCCTCTTGCAGCAGCTCGCGGGCGCTATCCTTGTCGTCAATCTCGAGGTAGGCACGGGCCAGATCCAGCTTGGCACCCACACCGCCGTCGTCGGCATCCACATCAAATCCGGTGGATTCCGGCAGCACCTCGGGGAAGCCATCGAGCCCCACATCCAGCGAGAAGCCCTGATACGGCTCCTGCTCCGGCGCGGTGGCATCCGCTTCGGCCAGCAGCTTGTCGATCTCGACGTAGCCGCTCTCCTGCGCTTGCTCACGGGGCTGCACATCGGCCGGATGAGACTCCACCTCGGCGAACGCGTCTTCAAAATCGGAGAGCGCCAGCTCGTTGGGGTCCCACTCCAGATCCAGCTCGGCTTCCTTCGCCTTGACAGGCTCAAGACCGAGCTCGGCCAGCATGGCATCCGCACTCTCGTCGGTGTCCTCCGCGGCACTGAGATCAATGGCGTTGCCATCTTTCCCTGTGGCGGACTCGTCGAGGGCACTGTCGAAATCACCGAGATCGAAGCTGGCCAGATCGTCGTCAGCGGCGCCGACTTCGTCGATGGAGCTCAAATCGGGCTCGAGGTCGGCTGAGAGATCCGCATCCAGCTCGGCAAACAGGGCTGCCTGCAGCTCCTCTTCGCTCATGATCTCGTCAGAGGCCTTGGGCTTGGGGTTGAACTCGCTGGCCAGATCCATGGCGGGCTCGTTGGCCAGCGCAATGGGCTCATCCAGCGAGAGATCGAGATCCGGCACCAGATCCGGGTCACGACTGGCTGGCTGGGCCGCCATCCGCTCGGGCTCGAAGCCCTGCAGCTCCATCTCGCCCTCGTCGCTGAACACCAGATCGACATCCGGCTTGGCGGCCGGCTCGTCAGGCTCCATCGGCATAAAGCCATCCGGGGTGTTGAGATCCGGCACCGGGCGCACCGGCTCGTTGTCGGTCACATCGACGCTCAGCAGATCATCAAACTCGCTCTGCTCCTGATCCATCATCATGGCGGTGGATTCGGAGAGGCTCTTCTCCTGCTCTTCCAGCTCTCGACGGGCACGGGCACGCAGCCACAGGGTCACCAGCGCCAATACCAGCAGCACCGGCAGCAGAATGATCATGGCGAGGTTGAGCGGTGAGGAGAGCAGATCCATCAACCAGTTTTTCTCAGGCTCAGGCTCGGCTGCCACCGGCGGGACCGGTTGCGCCTTGAGCTCGGCAATCTCTTTTTGCAGCGCGGTCTGATCCTGCAGCTGGGCTTTGAGGGTCTCTACCTCTTCGGTCAGGGATTGCAGACGCAGCTTGAGCCTGTGGTTCATCTCGGTCACCTGGCCGAGCTGGGCATTGGCATCTTCCAGTGCCAGCGCCATCTCGGTAGCCGGTTTGCCCACCGGTTTATCCAGATCGGAAGGCAGAGGCGCCGGGGTGGTGCCTTCTGCTGCGCTCGGAGCAGGTGCTACCGCCTCTTTCGGCGCAGGCTCGCTCACCTTGGCCACTTCTTTGGTTTCAGCAGCCGGTTGCGGTGCCACCACCGGGGCGGGAATGGGGGCGGCTTTCGCCACTGGCAGCGGCGCAGGCGCAGCCTTCACCGGCTCGGTCTTGGCGGCTTCCACCTTCGCGGGTTTGGCGGCAGCCGGCTTGGCGGTATGGGCCTGCTTGTCAGCCAGATATTTGGGGCTTAACCCCTTCCAGCTGGCGTTGTCGCTGCGGAACTTGGCGCGGGCCTGAGCATCAGTGATGACGCTCGCCTCGGCCGCGGTCGGCAGCAGAATGCGGGAGCCCACCAGAATGTGGTTGATATTGCCATCGGCAAAACTGCGGGGGTTTTTCTCGTAAATCGCCACCATGGTCTGGTAGACGCTGACCCGATTGGAGGGACGATATTTGCTCGCCAGGCTCCAGAGGGTATCAGTCGGACGAACAGGGCCATAGCTACCGGCATTGGCAGTGACCTGACGCACCACCGGCTGGGCGGTTGCACGCACCGGTTGCGCGACGGGTCTGGCGACCGGCTGCGCCAGCGGCTGGGAATTGACGGCGGGAGGTGCGGGTTCGTCAGGGCCTTTTAGCTCGACAAAAAAAGGCTCCCGCGCCGAGTCTTCAGCCTGGACGGTGCCCAGCAGACCCAATGCGAGTAGCGTTGCCAATGTTATGCGGGAATGTCCCATATTCGTTCCTTCGTATGACGGCCCTATCACATTGAAAAATCTGGATAGTTACCCCAAAACAGTCGGTTCAATATAAATCAGGCTCGCCTGGCAAGCCAGCAGTCCGACACATTTAGCACCCAACTTGACCCTGAGTGTAGGAAAAAACTTAATCAGTTGATATCGCAACAGAATCTTGAAGTGACGGAGTGCGGCATGGGTCACACCCCGGTTTGATCACAGGCCGGATGCGCAGCACTCCCTGCTGCGCATCTGTGGCATCTGACCAGCCTTACAGATAGTCGCGAACCAGCAGCTCGGCAATCTGTACACTGTTGGTTGCCGCGCCCTTACGAACGTTATCGGCCACGATCCACATATTGATACCACTTGGATGAGAAATATCCTGGCGCACCCGACCCACCAGCACCTCATCCTTGCCGGTTGCATCACGCACCGGGGTCGGATAGTCCCCTTCGTCATCAAACAGGGTCACACCCGGCGCATTGCGCAGCAGATCCTTGACCTGTTCGGCATCGAGCGGCTGGTGCAGTTCGACGTGTACCGCCTCGGCGTGGCCGTAGAAGACCGGCACCCGCACGCAAGTCGGATTCACGGCAATGCTGGCATCGCCGAGGATCTTCTGGGTTTCCCATACCATCTTCATCTCTTCACGGGTGTAGCCGTTGTCAGTGAAGCTGTCGATCTGCGGGATCAGGTTAAAGGCGATCTGTTGCGGATAGAGGGTCGGTTCCACCGGACGACCGTTGAGCAGATGAGCGGTCTGACCCGCCAACTCGCTGACCCCCTCTTTGCCGGAGCCTGACACGGATTGATAGGTGGCCACGTTGATGCGGGCAATGCCCACTTCGTCGTGCAGCGGCTTCAGGGCCACCAGCATCTGGATAGTGGAGCAGTTGGGGTTGGCGATGATGTTGCGATTGCGAAAATCGGCCAGCGCATCCGGGTTCACTTCCGGGATCACCAGCGGGATATCTTCGTCGTAACGGAAGCAGGAGG
Source organism: Aeromonas sp. R10-2 (assembly GCF_040908445.1). NCBI lineage: Bacteria > Pseudomonadati > Pseudomonadota > Gammaproteobacteria > Aeromonadales > Aeromonadaceae > Aeromonas > Aeromonas sp. R10-2. Next base: position 75,816 of record NZ_JBFODS010000021.1, read on the forward strand.
TGTTGTCGATGACGATGCAGCCGTGTTCGGCAGCAATCGGCGCCCACTTGGCAGAGACCTCGGCACCGGCGGAGAAGAGTGCGATCTGCACCTGGCTCCAGTCAAACTCCTCCACATCGAGGATCTCGAGGTTCTTGCCGCCAAAGCGCACGGTATCACCGGCGCTGCGGCTGGAAGCCAGCGGATAGAGGGTCGCTACCGGAAATTCGCGCTCTTCCAGGATCTCGATCATCGCCTGACCCACGGCGCCGCTGGCACCCAATACCGCTACGTTAAACTGCTGGCTCATTCTGTTCTCCTCTGATAATGCTGCAATGGCGCCGGGTGGCACCATGGTCGGCAGGCTCCCGCACTGCGAGATAACGCTGCCTGATATGGCTGAGCTGGCGCAGTAGCATCTGCGCCAGCTCAGTAAAAAAATGGGGGCGAGGTAGCCAGTACGGCTCACCCCTTCCGGTTATCTTCCAACTCCTAGGCCCCGATTCAGGGGTGTGACAGCGCAAATCCCAGCTCGCCCAGCGCCTGGTCGGCAAACGCCCCCTCGATCTGCAGGGAGGATAGTTCACGGCGCTCGGGGTAGTGTTTGCGCTGCTCGTCAAAGCTACCGGGCAAGCCGAGTCGGGCCCGGAAACGGGCATCATCGCGACGCACGTCATAGACCAGATGCACCAGCTGCTTGATCAACGCCTGATCCGGTGCGCGGCCCGGCACCACCGCCTGCACATCGGGGGCTGGCAGGAGCTTACTCAAATCCTGACGAGGCTGGCGTCCCAGCTGCTGGCAGAGCGCCTGGTAGAGCATCCAGGTACCGCGGGCCTTCCCCTCCAGGCTGTAACCGGCTATATGGGGGGTGGCAATCTCGGTATGGGGCACCAGCGCAGCCAGTGGCTCGGGCTCGTTCTCCCACACATCCATCACCAGTCGCAAAGGCGTATCGCCCAACTGACGCGCCAGCAGGGCCCGGTTATCCCACACCTCGCCACGGGATGCGTTGATCAGGATCTGTCCGGCAGGGCGCGCGGCAATCTGTTCGGCATCCAGCAGATGGTAGGTGGCATCCTGCCCTTCACGGGTAATGGGCACATGGAAGCTGACGATATCGGCGCCAAGAGCGGTCTGATAATCGACAAAGCCCGCATCGGGGGTATTACGCGCCTTGGGTGGATCGCAGCGCAGCACCCGCATGCCGAGTGCTTGGGCCTTGGTCGCCACACACTCGCCGGTATTGCCCGCGCCAATCACCGCCAACGTCATGGCCGAGAGGTCGAGTTCGTAACGCTCCGCCAGCACCAGCAGGGCGGAGAGCACATAATCCCCCACCGAATACTTGTTGCAACCGGGGGCGCTGAAGAAGGGAATATTGCGGCTTGCCAGCAGCGCCTTGTCCACATGGTCGGTGCCTATGGTGGCGGTGCCGACAAACCCGAGTTTGGGGCTGGTCGCCAGCAAATCGCCGTTGACGCGGGTGACCGAACGCACCAGCAGCACGTCGGCATCCAGTAGATCGCGGGCCTGCATCTGCCGTCCGGGCAAGGCGACCACCTCGCCAAACTCGGCAAACAGCTCCACGGCATGGGGCATATTCTCATCAACGACTATCTTCATCGGGCTCTCTTTGGTCACAACCGCCACGGGGGCGCCATTCTAGCGCAAAGCCGCCCGAGATTTCAGCCTGTGATGCAATCCGGCGCTAAACGGGACCACATTGTGCGGCAGCCACCCCATCCGCCCGCTCAAACAGAGGATGTCGCCACAAATGTGTAAGCAGAGGTAACAAACGTGCTGCTCGGCTTTGTCCGGGCATATCACGGTGGCACAATGCCCCTCTTTTTTCGCGATCGCCCATACCTACCATGCCGCCACACGCTTCGTCGCTCCCAACGTCAACCACCTCACTCACCCGCAGCCAGGTGCTTGTCTTCACTGCCCTGTTGATCCTGCCCCTGTTACTGCTCGCCACCCTGCCCTGGCAGCCTTTTCTGACCGGCTCCCTGCAATCAGGCTGGTTATGGTGGTCATACGCCCTCACCCGCATGGTCGATATTCCCGGGATCGGGGTCAGTGGCGCCCTCTTGCTGTTGCTGACCCGCTACAAACTGAAACTGGAGCTGACCCCCTTCATTGCGCTGGGATGCGCGCTGGCAGCCCTGCTCTCCAGCGACTGGGTGCTCAAAAGCCTGATCAAATACCTGACCGAAGAGCCCAGACCCTATCTGCTCTGGCTTGAAAGTCAGGCGCTGATCCCGGCCATCAAGCACTTCTACGCCAGTAGCGTCGATGTGCGCAGTGAACAGGTTCACGCCGCCAGCCAGCTGCTGGCCCTGCCAGAGTGGCTCGGCCACCACTGGCAGGACGAGGTGAACTACGCCTTCCCCTCTGGCCACAGCATCGCCGCCATCAGCCTGGCCCAGTTCTTTGGTCTGATCTGGCTGGCCCGCGCTCCCACGGGCGTCTGGTTGCTACCGTTGTGGGCGCTGGGGATTGGTCTGTCACGCATGGTGATGGGGATGCACTGGCCGGTGGATGTGCTGGCCAGTGCCCTGCTGGGGTCGCTCACGGCGCTGATTGCCGCCCGCTGGTGGCTGCACAGATATTGAATCCAGCGCCATCTTGCCGCGGCTTACTGCAACAGGATGGGGGGACAAGCCTGTGCTTTTTTGCCATAATGCCGCCTCATTTTATCCCGACCGAGATCCCATGACCGACGCTGTTCATACCCTCAAGGGCCGTTTCCGTGGTTTTTACCCCGTCGTCATCGATGTTGAAACAGCCGGGTTCAACGCCAAGACCGATGCCCTGCTCGAAATCGCGGCTTACACCCTGAAAATGGATGAGCAGGGCTGGCTCGTTCCCGATCAGGTATTCCACTTTCATGTCGAGCCTTTCGAAGGGGCCAACCTGGAAAAGGCTGCGCTGGAGTTCACCGGCATCGACCCTTACAACCCGTTGCGTGGCGCTGTCTCGGAAAAAGAGGCGCTGACCGAGATTTTCAAGGGGATCCGCAAGGGGATGAAGGAGCAGGATTGCAGCCGCGCCATTATCGTGGCCCACAACGCCACCTTCGATCACGGCTTCGTGATGGCGGCAGCCGAGCGGGCTGGCCTCAAGCGCAATCCGTTCCACCCGTTTGCCACCTTCGACACCGCAGCTCTCTCCGGATTGGCGCTGGGTCAGACCGTGCTGGCCAAAGCGTGCCAGAGCGCCCGCATCCCGTTTGACAATAAAGAGGCGCACTCTGCCCTCTATGACACCGAACGCACCACAGAGCTGTTCTGTCATATCGTCAACCGTTGGAAGAGCATGGGGGGATGGCCGCCAGCGCATCCAGATGATGACACAACCGATGCCCCTGCCGACGATGAGGGGCAAGCATAAACGGATGAAGGCTGCCACTGGCAGCCTTCGCTTTTTGGGGAAGTGATTGATTGCACGGCGCACCGGAAATCGCTATCAACGTCACTATCCACCGCTGCGCACGGGATGCACGGAGACAAACAGGTCACAAACCCTCATGTTGAGCAACCTTGTGCCACATGCTGCTGCGATATAAGGGGTTTGACTGATTTTTTACTCGACATTTGTCACATTTTTCGCAAACTAACTCCCCTTCACATGACAGACAGCAATAACAAACTATAAGGAAATCAAATGAATCCAGTTGTTATCGCAGTCGGGCTGATGCTGGTGCTCAGTCTGCTGCGGATCAATGTGGTGGTCTCGCTGGCGCTGGGGGCCATTGCTGGCGGCCTGGTCGGTGGGCTGTCGTTGACCGATACCCTCACCACCTTCAGCGGTGGCCTGGGCGGTGGCGCCGAAATTGCTCTCTCCTACGCCATGCTGGGCGCCTTTGCGGTTGCCATCTCCCGCTCCGGGATCACCGACCTGCTGGCCCGCAAGGTGATCAACCAGTTGGGCAAGGATGCCAGCTCGACCCGCATCATGTGGGTCAAAACCCTGCTGCTCTCTTCCGTGCTGGCCGTGGCAATCTCCTCCCAAAACCTGATCCCGGTTCACATCGCCTTTATTCCCATCCTGATCCCGCCGCTGCTGCATGTGATGGCGCAGATGCAGATCGACCGTCGTCAGGTGGCCTGTGTCATCACCTTTGGCCTGACAGCCACCTATATGGTGCTGCCGGTCGGCTTTGGTGGCATCTTCCTAAATAACATTCTGGCCAAGAACCTGATCGATAACGGCGTGCCCATCACCACCAGCCAGATCCCGCTGGCGATGGCCATTCCGGTCGCCGGTATGGTACTGGGCCTGCTGATTGCGGTATTCATCAGCTATCGCAAACCGCGCCAGTACGATCTGGCCAAGATCCTGGATGCCGAGCCCGAAGCGATCGAGCTCAACCTCACCCACATCTGGGTGGCCCTGCTGGCCATTGGCGTAGCGCTGGGGCTGCAACTGATGACCAACAGCATCGTACTGGGTGCACTGGCCGGTTTTGTCATCTTCACCTGCGGCGGCGTCATCAAGTTTCGCGAAAGCCAGGATGCCTTCACTCAGGGGGTGCGGATGATGTCGCTGATCGGCTTCATCATGATCTCCGCCGCCGGTTTTGCCGCGGTGATGAAGGCGACCCACGGGGTCGACTCTCTGGTCCAGGTGGTCGCCTCCGGCATCGGTCAGCACAAAGGGATCGCCGCCTTCCTGATGCTGCTGGTGGGTCTGCTCATCACCATGGGGATCGGTTCTTCCTTCTCCACCGTGCCCATCATCGCCACCATCTATGTGCCGCTCTGTCTGCAGCTCGGCTTCTCACCAATGGCGATCATCGCACTGGTTGGTACCGCAGGCGCGCTGGGGGATGCGGGTTCACCGGCCTCCGACTCGACGCTGGGCCCCACCTCCGGCCTCAACGCAGATGGTCAGCACGACCATATCTGGGACAGCGTGGTGCCCACCTTTATTCACTACAACATCCCGCTGGTGATCTTCGGCTGGATTGCCGCCATGGTGCTCTGATAGCCCTTCAGGCTGCGAACTCTGCACGTCACAATGCACAACAAGAAGGCGACCTGATGGTCGCCTTCTTGTTGTATTCGACTAGATAAACAACAGCACGTTAGCTTGTGGTGACGGTGAAAAGGTACCGCTCGCTAACCCAGCGCAACCTCCTGCATGATGCTCCGATAGATAAAGTAGCGATGGCAGAACAGCAAAAAGTCCGGTGATGCATCCGATCGGTTGAGTTGATATGATGAACTCTTTTGAGACCGACAGCTTCATGGCATCCATCACCGTTCACTGTCCTCGTTGCAACTCTGACCACGTATATCGCCATGGTAAGACCCCTGCCGGCCATGTTCGCTATCGTTGCCCCGTCTGTCCGCACGTGTTTCAGCTCACCTACACCTATGAAGCCCGCAAGCCTGGCGTCAAAGACAAGATTGTTGATAGGCGTTCAACGGCTCAGGTGTTCGTGATACTGCTCGCGTGCTCAAGATTGGTATACCGTCATACGCGCCTTAAAAAACTCACCCCAAGGCAAGTAACCTCCGAAAAGGTGGTGCTCGATGACGTGGCGCTTATCTGTGAACTTGATGAACAGTGGGCCTATGTCGGCAATAAACAGCATCGACATTGGCTTTGGTATGCCTTTGATACCAAGAGAAAACGAGTCGTGGCATATACCTTTGGCCCACGCAACGATGAGACATGCCGTCACTTGCTGAGCCTGCTTTCTCCGTTCCAGATAGGCTTTATAACCAGTGATGACTGGGGAAGCTATGCCAGAGAGGTGCCGAGTGAGATGCATCTGACCGGGAAGTGCAGTGGTCTAATCATCCCGGACACCATTTTAGGTGGTACACGCCACCATGACCTGAGGTGTTCAATGACAAGATTACGTCGCTCATTTACTGCCGA
>NZ_JBFODS010000022.1:0-3738 GCF_040908445.1 Aeromonas sp. R10-2
CATGTACAGGATCTTTAGCAGCAACCAATTGAAATAGATATAAAAATGGCTTCGATTGTGATCTGATTTTATCGCCAAACAAAACCGCCACGCACGAAGCCATGACCATTATCGATGCCAACCACTATCTTGAGCAACTTCTCTCTCCTGCCGAACTCGACCGCATTGCCCGTGACTGCCAATTTTGCTTGCGCAAACGAGCCATTACGCCTGCCATGCTGGTGACTGCACTCTTGCGGGCACTTGGCTGCGACCAGGTCGATGGTATCGCTGGATTGCACCATCATTTCAATGCCTTGCAACTGGTTGATGCCCATCAGGTTTCCTACAAGCCCTTTCACAACCAGTTGCGCAAAGCGTCGTTCGCCCTGTTCATGAAGGCGCTGGTTGAACGGGCTATCGCCTTGCGTATCGGCCAACAGATGAAGACTGCATCCCTTGGCGCATTCAAACAGGTGTTGTTGCAGGATGGTACTTCCTTTGCCGTCCACAAAAGCCTGGCCGAAGTGTTTCCGGGAAGGTTCAAGACCATTAGCCCGGCGGCAATCGAGTGTCATATGCTCATGTCTCTATTGGAGCAAAGTCCAGTTTGCATGCAGGTCTCTGCCGATACGGCGTCAGAGCGCCAGTTCCTGCCTGAGCCCGAGCGGCTCAATAACAGCCTGCTGTTGGCGGACGCGGGTTACATCGATATGGCCTACTTTGCGAAACTAAACGAGGCGGGCGGTTTCTATCTGGTCAGGGGTAGTAAGAGCCTGAACCCGAAGATTATCCGGGCATGGCGCGGTGACGAACGGGAAGTGCCGAAGCTGGCGGGCCTGTCACTCAAGGATGCTGGACGGCGGCACTGTCGGGCAGAGGTACTGGATATGGTGGTGAAATCGGGCAAGTTCGAGTATCGGCTGATCCGACGCTGGTTTGCCGAGGAGAAACGGTTCTGTATCTGGATGACCAATCTGCCACGAGAGGCATGGCCAGCAGAGCGGGTGATGAGCCTGTACCGCTGTCGTTGGCAGGTGGAGCTGCTGTTTAAGGAGTGGAAGTCGCACAACCGGCTCAAGGGCTTTGTGACAGGTCAGAAAGCCATTGCCGAGGGGCTGGTGTGGGCCAGCCTGTTGTCGCTGGTGATGAAAAGACGGGTAGCTCAGACGCTGATGGGGGACGGTTTATCCACACTGAAAGCGGCGAAAAATAGCGGAACCTGGTGGTTCCCGTTATTGGAAGCGGTGGCTCATCGGGTGTTGGTGGAAATAAGAGAGCGTCTGGAATGGGCTGCCGTTTACTTGGCGAAAAATGCCCGTCGAACCAAGCAGCGAAAATCGATACAGAACAGGACCTTAGAAGGAATTTCAAATGAAGTGTTTTCTTAAGGTCCTGTATATGAAGAGAGTAATAGATCAGAACGGCCGATCGCCGTCAAGCACTGAAAATAGCAAAATCAGGTGCGGAATGACGGATAAGAATAGTATTCTAATAGCATCACTCATTACCATAGTTGTATCCCCAATATTTATTTATGTTAATATTTTTAATGGTGGGATATCACATGAACACTCTCGCTGGGCTGAGTTTGGTTCAGCTATTGGTGGGATCTATGCCCCAATAGTTGGGGGGCTCACGTTATTTGTTTTACTCCGTCAGGTTGGTTTGCAGGAACAGGTAAACGACCAGTATTATTTACAGCAGGCAAGAGAGGATATCGAGTTTTATGCGTCACAATTATCGACTATCCTCGATGACCCCTTGGTTGGTGACGTGTCATTGCGTGCGGTGCTTCATGAGAGGTTTATGTTATGTAACACTGAAACGTTATCTTCTGAAGAGATGAAAGAGATTGCTATCGATATTCATCGAATAATACCTAAATCGATTGATATGTGGTCTGCAATTTATCATATTTTAATCGGTTTAACTGCTGTTGATTCTGCTCAATTCAAAATGACATTATCGTCATCTAAACAGAAGCTTATTGCATTACTTAGTATAGAAATTTGTGTGGCTTTAGATAATCTTCATTTTTCTCGGTCACATGAAACTTGTAGCTTCAACTATGAGTTTAGCCCCTACTTGGATAAAGTTAATTAAAAGTCCGTAGGTTCGATTCATGTACAGCTCGTAGGTTCGATTAGCGAAGCGTAATCGGACGTTCGCGTTCTTTAAGACGATGCCATAAAAATAATGCCCCACATGTTAAATAAAAAGAGACCGGCTATCAGCCGGTCTCTTTTTATTTATCGCAACCCTTACGCCTGCGGCGGGGTACTTTCCGCGTTGGATATCACCGCACCCACCTCAACCAAGTCTGCTATGGGCCTTATTTATCTGATGACAAGGGCACCATGGTTAATACCAGCTCATATACAGGACCTTAAGAAAACACTTCATTTGAAATTCCTTCTAAGGTCCTGTTCTGTATCGATTTTCGCTGCTTGGTTCGACGGGCATTTTTCGCCAAGTAAACGGCAGCCCATTCCAGACGCTCTCTTATTTCCACCAACACCCGATGAGCCACCGCTTCCAATAACGGGAACCACCAGGTTCCGCTATTTTTCGCCGCTTTCAGTGTGGATAAACCGTCCCCCATCAGCGTCTGAGCTACCCGTCTTTTCATCACCAGCGACAACAGGCTGGCCCACACCAGCCCCTCGGCAATGGCTTTCTGACCTGTCACAAAGCCCTTGAGCCGGTTGTGCGACTTCCACTCCTTAAACAGCAGCTCCACCTGCCAACGACAGCGGTACAGGCTCATCACCCGCTCTGCTGGCCATGCCTCTCGTGGCAGATTGGTCATCCAGATACAGAACCGTTTCTCCTCGGCAAACCAGCGTCGGATCAGCCGATACTCGAACTTGCCCGATTTCACCACCATATCCAGTACCTCTGCCCGACAGTGCCGCCGTCCAGCATCCTTGAGTGACAGGCCCGCCAGCTTCGGCACTTCCCGTTCGTCACCGCGCCATGCCCGGATAATCTTCGGGTTCAGGCTCTTACTACCCCTGACCAGATAGAAACCGCCCGCCTCGTTTAGTTTCGCAAAGTAGGCCATATCGATGTAACCCGCGTCCGCCAACAGCAGGCTGTTATTGAGCCGCTCGGGCTCAGGCAGGAACTGGCGCTCTGACGCCGTATCGGCAGAGACCTGCATGCAAACTGGACTTTGCTCCAATAGAGACATGAGCATATGACACTCGATTGCCGCCGGGCTAATGGTCTTGAACCTTCCCGGAAACACTTCGGCCAGGCTTTTGTGGACGGCAAAGGAAGTACCATCCTGCAACAACACCTGTTTGAATGCGCCAAGGGATGCAGTCTTCATCTGTTGGCCGATACGCAAGGCGATAGCCCGTTCAACCAGCGCCTTCATGAACAGGGCGAACGACGCTTTGCGCAACTGGTTGTGAAAGGGCTTGTAGGAAACCTGATGGGCATCAACCAGTTGCAAGGCATTGAAATGATGGTGCAATCCAGCGATACCATCGACCTGGTCGCAGCCAAGTGCCCGCAAGAGTGCAGTCACCAGCATGGCAGGCGTAATGGCTCGTTTGCGCAAGCAAAATTGGCAGTCACGGGCAATGCGGTCGAGTTCGGCAGGAGAGAGAAGTTGCTCAAGATAGTGGTTGGCATCGATAATGGTCATGGCTTCGTGCGTGGCGGTTTTGTTTGGCGATAAAATCAGATCACAATCGAAGCCATTTTTATATCTATTTCAATTGGTTGCTGCTAAAGATCCTGTACATG